>NZ_JBRFWR010000001.1:0-70000 GCF_052941655.1 Halobacillus sp. 12SKB | reverse complement strand
ATAGAGAAACCAGATATGAAGTCTATTGGCTTTGTAGAGCACCGCAATTGGGTGATGGTTAATTACCTATTGGAGACAGGTAACAGGTTAAATACATTGCTTAACTTAAAGGTAGAGGACATAGATTTGGAGAATGGGATGGTTGTTTTAACCACAACGAAGAATAGAAAAGTTCAGTACAATCCTATCAGCGAGTATCTAATAATGATAGTTAACACATATGTACGCAGTTACGAGCTTGGAGAGGATGATTACTTGTTCGTTAACGAACTAAAGGAGCAGATGACTAGAAACTCCGCGCAACATGCTATTTCTCGTTATAATAAGAGTAGAGGAGTCGAGAAGACCTCCATACATGCTTTTAGGCATACCTTTGCCAAACACTATATAACTAGCGGTGGAGATGCATTTAAACTCCAGCGTCTTTTAGGACATTCAACCTTAGAAGTAACAATGAATTATGTGAATTTATATTCGAAAGACTTAAAAGAAGGATTTAACAACCACAGTATTCTGGGTAAGTTCAATACCAATAAAAGGTTTAAAAGAGGTAACAGGTAAATAAAAAGAGAAGTCCTTTGATGCAGAAAGGGCTTCTCTTTTATAATTATAGCTAAAGTTTCCCTAAAACTTATCAAGTACACTCTGGAAATTTTCAATAATTTTGGGTAGCTTTGATGATACTTCTTCAGTATTTTTAAAAGACTTCATTGTTAGCATATTCTTTAAGCTTCCAGTAATAGCATTCCCAAAAGCCTTTATTTGATTTGTTCTAGGCTCGTCTTTAGAAAGTGTCTCATCTAAATCCTCTAAGTTATTCAGAACCTCTTTTTTATGCTCACTTGTACTTTCCTTTTCTATAAGATGCTGTAGTTCACCAATCATTTGCTTTAATTCATGAATACTTTCAGAACCTTGGTTGTTATTTTGGTGTACATCATGACTGTTATAATTTTGCTGCATTCCTGAAACTGGAGAATTAAAGTTATTTGTGACTGTTACTGGATTAGTTGATCCATCTCCGCTATTAGACTTACCAACAAATTGTTTAAGTCTTGGAGCCACATTATTTAAATCAAACATATCTCCAGTCATATTAGAACCTTCCTCATACAGTTTTTCTACATGTCTAAAGTTAGGATTACCGTATTGTTTATTTGGAACCTGTCTCCAGATTTTTCGGTGAAGTTCATACAATTCATGGGCTTTTTGCCCAAGATTCATCACTAAATTGATATGGTATTCTTTTATTTCACTATCAATACCATCAATAACGTTTTTGATGTCTGTAATTGCAGTATTAAAAAATCTTATAAGGCTTAACGAGCTACTCTTGAAATCATAATCTAGAGAAGTCCACATACCATTGCTCTCCAAATCCTCTATAGCAGCGTTAAAATCTTGTATGGTTTCCTCTAGAGAGTTTATCCATTGTATTAAATCTTTTCTTATGTCTTCTAGAGACTGATTGCCGTAATCAGTAGAACCCACTATCATACCTCTAGCCATGCTAATCCCTCCTACAATTTATTTCATGTATATTTTACCATAAAAGACTAATTTTTGAGGTGAAATTTACACTATTATGAAGAGTGTTAAGTAGTCTAATAGGGGGAGTATAGAGGTTTAAAACTAATCCCAACATAGATGAAGCTACAATAAACCTTCAGTCACACCCAATCACTAAAAGTACATTCCATGATTCTGTATAAAAGGTCAATTTTAATTTGACAATATAAACCTTCTATATTAGTATTAATTTTAGTGTTAGTTATTCAGTTTTAGTCGCTCGAACAAACACTAAAATTAATATGGTTAAAGAGCACTCCAAAAAATATAAAAAGCTCATTTAGAGCTAAATAAACAAAAGGAGTGTTTCAAAGATGAAACAAGAAGAAATGGTTACATCAACTAGTGTGAAAGAAGAAGCTATAGTTCTAGCCAAAGAGAGTGGAAGGTACGCGAAGGATAGAGTAGCTAATAATCCATCGTATATTAAGAAGGGGGTTCAGTATGAGCTAGAGACAGGAGATGAATTAATTAAACAGCTAAAGAGAGAATTACCTCAGAAATGGCGAAAATTTTTAACGATTACTGCTGATTACTTAATCCATGATAGAGATAAGAAAAAGCGCCCAACATTTGATAGGATAGACCCTGATGGAGATTACGCACTATATAACTTAGACATCTTGTCATTTGAAGACAATACCAGGAAAGACAAAGCTATACCTGTTAATGTGTTAGATCTCAAAGGTAAAGAATATGTACAGTACCCATCAATGAGAGCTGCTAGTAAAGCTCTTGATTGTACTAGAGAGAGTATTGGTCGATATTGTCACAGTGGCGTTAAGTATTTGGATAATTACTTGATACAAGCTGTAGGAGACAAGAAAGGTCAAAATAAAGCAAAGCGGGAAAAGCTACATTATTCCATCGTAAAAGGAAAGGCAAAACTAGAATTTTATGATAATAACGAAGTACATGTAATTCATGAGCGTACAGAGGAGATGTACATTAAGATACAGTACCCTGAAATTTATGCTTTTAAGAAGAGTTGAAGGGAAGCGGCTCAGCCGCTTCTTTCCATCTTTCCTATCACAAAACAGATAAAAAGGCATGTTTTAGATGCCATAAATTAAGATAGGAGAGATTTTGATGAGTTTACAAGTTATTGATGATGTTACGGGTGAGATTAAGACAGAAGATTACAATGTGACGCATAAGGAAACCTCAGAAGCATTCAAGAAGCGGGAGCAAAGAAAGCAGAGAAGGAGTCGTGATTATACTTGTACTGATATGGAGAAAGTTTGTGAGGTTATGCATACTTTGACTTCTGCACAATGTGGTTATTTATTAGTTCTTCAGTGCTTTATTGATTATGATACTTCTATACTAAAGAAACCAACACACCTAAAGGAAAGTATGGGTAAGAAGGACATTAAGGACGTTCTTGGAATTGTGAACAGGTCTACCTTTGGTAACTTTTTTAACCGTTGTGTAAAACTTGGAGTCTTAATGCAGAATGAGGAAGGTGAGTTTTTCATTAATCCTGACCTACACTTCAAGGGTACTACTAACAATCGTTTTTTTATTAAGTCCTTTACAACAAAAGTTAGGGGTATGCTACAAGTAACCAAGCCTGAAGATTTAGGTAAAATCTATCGTATGTTGCCCTACGTACATTATGAAACTAATGCTTTATGTCATAATCCCGAAGAGACGAACCGTAGGTTAATTAAGCCGCTTGCTAGGCAAGAGCTTGCAAGTTTAATTGGATGCGTACCAGAAACTCTTTCAAAGACAGTTAAGCGTTTAACTGTTGATAGGGAGTATGTGTTAGCAAGAACTACGATTGGTAAACATACAATGTACACATTTAATCCTTACATTTTTAACAGAAAGCACTCAAACTACATTGAGCCAACGCAAGAAGTTATGTTTTCTTTTAAGGTTGATAAGTAAAGAGTATGGAGTAGGCGTGTAGCCTGCTCTTTTTATTTTGTGTTTTCATATGTACATATGGAAGAAATGTGTAACTTTATATATACACTTCAAACAATAAAGTTTCGGGGGTTTTCACCGTAAAAGTGGGGTCGATCGGCGCAACTTTTTTCTTAGTCTTTACTTATATACGTAACGTTACAACAAAGTTAATTATTAATGTCTTTATAAATATAACTGAACAAAAAAGACGACCAACGAAGTTGTGAGTTGTTTTGTTCAGCCCAAGCAGGTGCTTGAAGCGAAAGCTTCATTACCTGCGCGGGAGTGGTTACCGAAGGTAACCTATATAAGTCATGATGAACCAGAGTTATGTGAGAGAAAAGTAGACGTTTTGTTAATCCATCCTCGCTCCGCTTCAGATGGATTAAGTAAAAACATCACTTTTTCCCTCACCCATTTAAATTGTAGAAAGGTTAAATACTGAAGCTCTTCTAATTACAATAACAACTACGAACGAGTGTAAAAATAATCATCTTGAATGCTGATTTGGAAGAGTATTACTCACTAAAACGAGAGTGAATTAAGTTTTTATAACTACCCTATAGATAGGTTTTGCTTTGGTTTTTCAAAAGCAGCGAAGCAAAAAAATTAATACGAACGATAAAGGTTCTTTTTGTAAAGGAGATTGTAATTTTATGCTGAATTAATAGATATACGATACAAGCATGTTTAGGAGGGGTCTTATGAGAAGGGATATTGAAAAGTTCCAAAAATCAATTACCTTAGAGTTATATACTATCAAGAATAGAGTAAGAGAACTGATCGGGGATGCTAACTGGGGTGAGGAAGGTCGTTATAAAGAGTCTATGTTGAAAAACGTTTTAAAACGCTTCCTCCCAAGTAATTTTAGTATAGGTACTGGGTTTATTGTGTCTTCAGAGGAAGCTACTGACAATACTCGTTCCTCTCAAATAGACATTATTATATATGACAACTCATACCCTCTCTTGTTTAATGATGGGGACTTCATTGTTACCTCTCCTGAAAGCGTGAAAGCTATTATAGAGGTTAAAACAGCTCTCAATAATGGAAGAATTTCAAGGGTATTAGAGACTGCAAATAAAAATGGAAGAATTGCTTCTGAATCAGTGTTTAATGGAGTTTTTGTTTATGAACAGAGGGAATTAACGATAGAAGAAAATGTGTTGAACCCTGAACTAAATGAATCACTGATACAAAGCAATGGAGAAGTTAATCATCTATGTATAGGTAAAGATATCTTTTTTAAGTATTGGGATAGTCAAACTAAAAAAGAGCAGCAGTTTGATAGGCTTTATAGTTACTATAGAATAAAAAACCTCGCGTATTCATATTTCATTTCTAACTTGATCGAGTGTATAGCTCCAGATAAAGTTAAAGATAAATCATGGTTTTTATATCCAATTCGAAATAAATTTGGTAAAGAAGGTCATTGGTTGAATGATGTAAGGTTATCAGCAAATGATTCAACTTCTAATGATGTACTAAGTCTTAAGAAATAGTTATATCCATAAATGATAGAGTATGAGAAACGAATGAAATGTAAGTTTTATTTGAAAATTTAGAAAGTATCCTTTACATTAAATAATAATGATGGTACTATAGAACTAAGTTAAATTGTCGGTTGCACGATAAAGCAGACAGTTTCTACTAGGGATTCCCTAGGAAGAGCTGAGTTTTATCGTGCTTTTTTCTTTGGGATCCCGTTAATACAAATTAACGGAGGTTTTAAGGATGATGGAAAACGGTAAAGTGTATGAAAAGTACAAGGCAATGAAAGAAGACGGGGTTGAGGTTAGCATTGAAGACCTGAGCAGAGATGAACTAGTTAACTTGTATGGCTTTAATATTGTTGCAGAGATAGCTGCTCTATTTGGAATAACTAAAGATGCCGTTTCTAGAGTAATGAAAAAAAACAAAGTTAAAGCAATGACATTAATGCATGAAGCGGAAGCTGAAATAATTAAGAGTATAGAGGTTTGTAGACAAATGGGTTATGATAAAGATGAGATTGTATTTGTTATTGAAAAAGAAATTGATCTCGCTAAAGTTCCCTCAGATATGAAGCCAACCCTTAAAAGGTTTTCTGAATACTTCATTTAATATTAGATATTCATTTTATACAGGCTTGTCTAAGCCTGTATAAACGCTAACAAACACTTAAATTAATACAATATAGAGGTGTCGGATAATGGACTACTTTAATAATAGTCTTAAAGAGTCATTCTTATTGATGTACGCTAATGTATCGACAGTTAAGAATTACTCAAGGTTATTCAGAGTGACTGGAGTAACAGAAGACTTGCTTGGAAAAGACTTAGGTGAATTTAACCAAGATGAAATTGAAGCTTTGTTGAAAAATACAATTAAGCCATCCACTCAAGGTTCTGCAAGAACAACTGGAAGAATGATTACAAAGTATCTAGATTTTGCAGTTGAAGAAGGTCTTAGAGATGATAACTACCTAGCTGAACAACCAAGTAAGTATTTCTATAACTTTATTAGTAAGAAGAGTAACGAGTTCATCCATGCAGAGGACATTCTAGAAATTTCCACGAAAACTCTAATTAATGCTCAAGATGGTGCGATTATCCAGCTTATCTTTGAAGGAGCCCAGGGAAGCGGAGTTTCGGAATTATGTAACTTACACCTTGATGATGTAAATTTAATGGATAAGGTGGTTACACTTCGGGATGATAGCAAATCAAAAAAGAAACAGGGTACCAATGTAAGGACAATTAGTGTAACTGAAAATGCTATCCAACTTATAAAGCTAGCCGCTTCTGAAAAGATTTACGAGAAGAAAAATGGAGATACAGATGATCTACCTAATAATGTGAAGGCAACGACCGAGTTGGCAGAAACACCTTATGTATTTAAGACTGCTAAAACTTACAACACTGATTCTGAAGACAAGGTGAAAAAATACACTATTTACAACCGTTTGGATATGGCTAGAAATGTAGCGGGTTTAGAAGAGTATAGTGAATTGCTTAACGTTAAAAGCATTGCTAAAAGCGGAATGGTTTATATGGGATACCAATTATACAAGCGCGATGGAGAATTTGGATTGGCACAAATGAAAGAGGTTTGTGAGCAGTTTGGTATTGCATACAAATGGAGTGTCAGAGACTACCTCAATCTAGACAATATCAAATCTCTTTATATAAAAGGATAATTTTGTATTTATCCAGGGTTAAAGTCATGGTATAATGGAAGTCCACTAGCTTGGTTGGCAGGGTGGATTACTTTTTTTGTTTGTCGATTAAGGAGAAACCTCACTTCGTTTTTGAAGTGAGGTTTTTCTTTTATACCATTATAAACTTCTTCCCAGATCAAAAATAGGGATCAAGCAAGGTAGGTGAAATACTACAGTATGCACTTCATAGTGTGTTTCTGTCACAACAAAAGCACATGTAAAATAGGTTGGATGACCATTGGTGAAAAAGGTTTTAAATGTAATAAATTTGATAGTTACTGGACAGAAAGGGTGTGTAATAATTAGTGGAAGAATATGATTTAATTAAGATTTTTATCGTAGCTTTTGAAACAATAAAAATTTCATTTTCAAATATTCAGCTAACTTCTCTAATGTTATTGGGAAGTATTTCTTATGGTTTTCTTTGGTTATTGGGAAAGGTTTTAAGTGGAGTCTTAATTGGTTTATCAGGGTTTGGTGTAGCTTTAATTATTTATAGGTACTTGAATTATCACAAGGTACATAGAGAAGATGTAAAAGATAGTATTCTTTCATTTTTGAAAAGGTGTAATGGTGATTGGGGAGATAGCACTTTTTTTATTCCCACAAAAGAAAATCCGGAAGGGGAAGTGCTACAAAAGAACATCTATCCAACTACAAAAGCTGTTACTGAGTGGATTAGGATGGATGAACAGCTTTTTAATCATAACAGGTGGGGATTTAATTATGGGGAGGATTTTATTCTAGATGTTCTAGAAGATATGAGCTTCGAAGGATGCGTTGGTGCAATTTATAATGAAAAGACTTATGAAGTAGTAGGTTGGATGTATTGTAATGGTCGTCATAGTTTTGAAAAGGTTAAGTTCTGGAAAGGGGTAGCTGTTGAGGAAGAAAATTGCGATTCCATAAGTATCGCTCAAGGGAAGATAAAAGTAACTATTAAACAGGATAAAGTTAAAAAAATTGGACTTGATAAAAGAGACCCATCAATCTTTTACATCCTCGAGGAAGGTAGAGGATTCAAATTTGCTTGTACATTTCGTTGGAAAGCTAAAAGGATAATGAAGCAAGTGGCGAAGTATTGTGCTAAAGATGGTTAACTTTAAGTTTACGTGAGTCTTAATGTCTCATAAACGAATGTTTTTGATACTAAATTTATTTGGACGAAATTAAAGCTCAATTATACAAAAAACAGTTTCAAATCCCGTGTCTAAAACAACGTATCAAAATTGGTTTGATGAAACGTTTTTGATACAATGGATGTACAAAGGATAAAGGGGATTTGGTACATAAATGAAAATTGGGTATGCAAGAGTTAGTACACAAGATCAAAGTCTTGACTTACAAACTGATGCGTTAAAGACCGAAGGATGCGAAAAAGTATTCTTTGAAAAAATGAGCGGTATGAAGGACGATAGACCAGAGCTCCAACAACTATTGGATTATGCAAGAAAAGGGGATACTCTTGTAGTTTACAAATTAGACCGACTGGGACGCTCCACTAAAAAGCTTATCGAGTTAACTGAAGACCTGGAGAAGCGTGGTATTGAATTAGTTAGCATACACGATAGTATTGATACCACAACAGCAGTTGGAAAAGCTATGTTTAGAATGTTAGCAGTGTTAAGCGAGATGGAGCGGGACTTAATATCAGAAAGAACCAGGGCTGGCTTAGAAAGCGCTAGAGCTAGAGGGCGCAAAGGTGGTAGACCTAAAAAGGATGAAAGACACACAGGGAAAGCCTTGAAGTTATATGATACAGAGCAATATACGGTTAAAGAAATTGAAGAAATGACGAACGTTTCAAAAGCTACATTATATAGGGCTATTCGAAGAAGAAAGAATACTGTGGTAGATAGTATATAAGCTTCCTTTAGCAGGAAGCTTATTTTTTTATGGGGGGGGTGGTTTACAGGTTTGACCTCTTTATTTTATTTGGTAAGTGCTTGTACTGATATTGCTCGCAAATAAGAGGTGAATTGTTACGATACGAGAGAGTTTCTTGTTTTTAAGTTATAATCAAGTACAAAGGGGAGGGGGATAACGTTGATTTCTTCATTAATATACACTTTTGACAAAAGTGGAGAAGTATATGAAGCTACATGCAATTTTATAAAAGAACACGAGGGCCTCAAGCTTGAAATGGAAGATTATCTTTCAGTTTATAACTCCTTAGTAGATTTAGTGCCTCAAGACATGCAAACTTTTTGGTCAGGGAACACTTTTCCTTTACAAGAATCTTTTGAGGAATTACAGATATCTTTTGTTCTTAGCAGTCAGGGGCTTTATAAACAAAGTTTGACATCTTTACGGAATGTCCTAGAATTAACTTTATTATCAATATACATGAATATAGGTGATGAGGGACACTTAGACATAAAATCATGGTTAAGCTCTCAGAACGAAACACCTAGAATCCCGGAGTTGTGGAGCAAAATCTCAAGGCATCATAATTTCAAGGAGATCAACCAAGTCTACGATTTAAAAACGAGGTTGTTGCAACTCAATGAATTACATGACTTTGTTCATACTAAAGGCTATAAATATTCAAATAAAATGGGGATTAAGTTCAAAAGTAACTTCCAGACATTCGAGGAAGAAACTTTTATAAGATGGTATGAAACGATGAAAGAAGTCGTAAGGGTTTCTGTTATACTTCACCTTGTGAAATATCCCTTAGGTATTATTGAATATGATTACAGCAGGAAATTCGGTATTGATATACCAATGTTGGGAGGTTTACAACCACACCACACAAGCGTAGTGAGGAGCATCATCGAGCCAGATGTTGTAAGTTATATAGAATCTATAGCAAAAAAAGACTCGCATGTAAATGAAATTATGGAATGGTTGGATACCTTGGACGATATGAGTGAAGAGGAAATCGAAGAACAAATAATTAAACGTGAGATGGAAGAAATTGAATATTTTGGACTGAACATTTGGTTGGGAAATTTTGATAGATTGTATTCTGAAACCATTCCAGATTCTAAATGGCGAGAAAGACGTGAGATTTTAATTGATTATGCAAAGAGGAATAACTTCTTTGAACACGAATCAATTAGAGTGATCCAAAAAATCAAGGAATATAAAGAGGAAGGTTACTCACTTGCACAGGTGAAAAAGATTATAGGTACCTCTTATGGTGATTTAGAAGATAGGTTTGAAAATCCAGAAGGACACATTGCAAATTTTAGACAGGTTATCAATCGAACTTAAGAAGAAACAGTGATGTATAACGGTAGTAATTTCATATTAAGACCCTCTTTAAATTAGTTGTTCACCTTCCATAATTATGGTTTAATGAACTAAGAGGTATTCATAATCGTATGGACAAAAACATATATAGCATTGTTTAAATGTCGGTAAAACCCTGTGTCACATGCCGGTGTGGCGGAATTGGCAGACGCGCACGACTCAAAATCGTGTTCCTCACGGAGTGCCGGTTCGACCCCGGCCACCGGTACTATCTAAACAACTAAAACGTTGTAACAAAAAGCTTTGCACTAACTAATTAGTGCAAAGCTTTTTTATTTTGCACACACTCCAAATATCCATTAATAATGGGAGGAAATAGGATTGCAGGAATTCAAAGCATAGAAGATTGTTGGAGGAAGACGAATCAAAGACTTGCCACCACATCCATATGTAAAAACATAAAATCAAAAGGTCATGGGTTTCTTCTTTGTCACTTGTCTTATGAAGAATCTGTGGGATCTCATCCCTCATAGACTATTAAGAACCATTCAATTCTATCAACTCCACCTTTGTCACCATGAATGCTAATCCTTAAAATTAATATTTCCATATAAATCCCGTCTTTTTTTATTTTTAACTCGTCTAAATATTAAAATACGTATCTGACCAATCATCCTATTTATAGGGTTTTACAGTTTTTTTACTGTTTGGTAGTTTATTACTATATTAAAATTTCAGGGGAGACTTCTATGAAAACAAAAAACGTACTTAAAACGGCAGCAATGGTGTCAACTTTAATATTAACGGCATGTGCCACAAACGAAGAATCTAATAAAGAACCGGACAAAAACGAAACGGTGGAAGTGGCTGAAACGGAAAAAGTCAATCCTAAATCCGACAATAAGATTTACGACAAAAACGGCGAAGTAATTGCAGAATTGTCAGGCGATCCACTTTATTTTGCAGACGGCGAAGTGATTGCGGTAGAGGAAACTAAAAAGCCCGCAGGATCAGGCGATTACAACAGTAAAAATGATCCCCGTATGATGATCCCCGCAGGATACGAAGGATTCACGGAAACGTTTGAAACTTTCGAACTTCCTGAAGAGCGAAGATTGACGACGGAAGAAGCGGAAGAAAAGTTTGGCGTCAATGATGTGGAACACTTTCCTAAAATTGTGTATGATAACGGAATGGTTTTTGATAAACATTCAAAAAGTATAACAACGCAAGTTTGGAAGGAAGAAGAAAGACCTTATCCTTTCGGAACGCAATCGTTGGGATTCTTCATGACCGTTGTCAAACAATCGGCGATTGATATTCAAGTTCCGTGGGAAGGACGTGGGTTTGAACTGAAGCCATTGGAAGACCTTTCGACAAGTGAACGTGAATATTTCGAATTAGGTCACGGATTTATTTTAATGCAACAAAAGAACATGTACTTGATTCATCAATTCCGCCAATTTGAAACGTACTTTGACGAAATTGGTCAAGATGAACTTGCCTCTTGGACGACTAAAACCGTTGATATGATGGAACATGCTGATACGTTTAGTCGTCCAGATTGGGAAGAAGTGTATAAGTATCATTACGAAGCGGTTCGTCGTATTTTCGCCATGGATCAGAGTATTCCGAATATGTGGGAATGAATGAAAAAGGTGTTGTGAGCTAAAGGCTGCCTGGTTTGCGATCTGGAAAAGAAGAACAATCAGATGTTAAGGAAGCGCCTGCTAAGAAAGCACAGTCTAAAGCGAGTGAGAAAGAAAGTGAAACAAGAGAAAGAAGAAAATGCCACAATGAAAGCGGACAAAACTGAAGAAGATCCAACATCTTCAGAAGTAGAGACTGATAAAGACAAATCACGTTCTATGGCTAGCGAGAGAGTAAGTGAGACAGCGAAAGAAGAAGAGGAGCCTAAAGACAAAAGGATCAAGAAGAAGATCAAACAATGGCACGTTTAAAAGCTAGTGCACAACCGAAGTTAAATGCTTCCGAAAACTCTGCCGTTCAAGTAATCGTATCTGAAGAGGGTGCTGGTTCTGAAGAAGATACTGATTCAGACGAAACCGTTGAAATTGATATCCGAAAAGTATTTCAAGAATAAAAGTGTTAGAAGCTGAAGGCTCTCCTTCAGCTTCTTTTTTGTTCTGTCACACTTGACTCTTTTTAAAACTGGAAGGTCTGATGAATAAGAAGTGGGGGCATTTGGATAGAATGGTAGTGGGTGATGAATATGAACATAACCATGTTTATCGAGTATGCAGCTTTTATGACCTTATTGATCCTTGCTATTGTACTGACACTACGAGTCAGAAATGAGGAGCAGCCAGAGGAAATGGGAGCTGATGGAATCAGTTCAAATTTAGTCCGGAGACTATATGAAGGGTTTCTTGCTTATGGTTTACAGCCTACTTTGCGTTATCAGGTGGAAAAGTACACAGTTGATGTCGCTTTTCCAGAATTGAAAATTGCCGTAGAAGCTGTAGAACATGACTTTCTCATTACTTCCGATGTGTGGGAAGATGAGTGGGAAAAAGAGTCTTATCTTAAAAATCATGGCTGGACTGTCATGAGGTTCAGTGGTGCGAGAATCGATGAAGACCTTTCCCGAATTGTCGAAAAAGTAAGCAGAGAGATGACGGGTAAATCCAACTCCAGTTGACCAAAAAGGAAGAAGTCAGGCGACCGCCTGGCTTCTTCCTTTTTTTAAATAGATACAGAGATGTGTTTCGCTTCTTTGGTGCTATAAAGTCCTTTATCTGTAAGCTTGAGGCTTGGGATAACTGGTAACGTCAGGAACGATAGGGTGAGAAATGGATTGAAGTCATTGGTAAAGCCAAGGGTAGACAGATCTTTGTGAATGCCTACTAATTGATGAGCTACCTTCTCATACCCTTGGTCTGACATCAAGCCAGCAATTGGTAGGGGCAAAGAGGAAAGGGGATTCCCTTCATGAAACAAGGTCATCCCTCCACCGATTCCGCCCAAGTGTTGGATGGCTTTTAAGAGGTCTTCATCGTTTGTGCCTACGGCTACGATATTGTGGGAATCATGGGCAATGGTTGTGGCTATGGCTCCTTTTAGAAGTCCCATCCCTTTTACAATACCAAGTCCAATATTTCCCGTGTGATGGTGTCTTTCTACGACGACCAATTTTAATTGGTCTTTGCTGACAGAAGGTTGAAAGTCTCCTGACTCGACTTCCACCTCTTCAATAAGATGATCCGTTCGAATTTGATTTTTGTTTATTTTTATGATGTTTCCTTTTTTTGATTCATTTATAGGTATTCTCAATTGCTCCTTTGAAAGGTTTGGAATATGAACACTGTTTGTGATGTTTTGAGAGCTTGAAGACGAAGGGGATGGTTTCTTTACCATTGTTCCTTGATCAGCCACTTTCTTTCCTTCCTTAAACACTTGAGTCACTTCCAGTGCACGTAAGTCTTTAAAAAACAGGAAGTCGGCCATGTAGCCCGGCGCAATTGCTCCCTTATGATGAAGTCCATAGCACTCGGCCGAATTTATTGTCGCCATTTGAATTGCGGTAATAGGGTCGAAACCCTCGGCTGTAGCTAAACGGATGTGATGATCGATGCTCCCTTCATCTAAAAGGTCATCAATGTGTTTATCATCTGTACAGAAAAGACACCGTCTTGCGTTCTTTTCGTTCACTACAGGCAAAAGAGCGAGCAGGTCTTTGGCAGCGGAACCTTCACGAATGCTTACGTACATGCCCCGCTGAAGGCGTGCGAGTGCTTCTTCTGTTGCATTACATTCATGATCGGTTTGAACACCTGAACTCGCGTATATATTGACCGCATCGTCATTCAAACCAGCAAGGTGTCCATCGACATAACCACCTGCTTGTATCGTCTGTGCAATTTTTTTCAACAAGCGGGGATCAGCGTCTCGAAGTGAAGAATAATCCATCACTTCTCCGAGCCCCAGCACTTGTGAGTCATTAAGAAAGGGTTGAAGGTCAGCGGCGTGTAATTCAGCCCCGGACGTTTCAAAAGGGGTGGCGGGAACACTGGATGGAAGCATAAAATGGAAGTCCAAAGGAAGATCTTTGGCATCATCGAGCATAAATTGGATGCCATCTGATCCAAGAACGTTTCCGATTTCATGAGGGTCTGTAATAACTGTAGTCACACCGTGCGGGAGGACGACTTTAGCGAACTCCGAAGGCGGAACCATGGATGATTCAATGTGGACATGAGAATCAATGAAAGAAGGTGCCATGTACTGTCCTTGAGCATCAATCACTTCTTTTCCTTCATATTCCCCTAAACCTGCAATGAATCCATCGACAATCGCTACATCTTTAAGAATGATCTCCCCATTAAAAACGTCGACAATTTGTGCATTCTTAATGACGGTGTCAGCTGGACGTTCTTTATTTGCTACCTTTATTCTTTTCTTTAGTGTTTCAATCTTCATCCTCTTGTTCCTCCTCTTTTTTAAGCCTTTACGTGTGCAGAACTGAAGAGAAGGATAAGGATATCCCTCTCGTAGTCAAACCATTTACGGTGGTTCGGTAGAGACACTTGGACCTTATTTCCAAATTTATACGCAAGGTTGAATGGTTTATATAATTATAGGAGATTCTATCCTTCCTCAAGGTGCTTGTCAATGACATGTTTTTAGTCGAAAGCATTCTCATTTGGGCTCATCTAGTTTAATATGAGAGGGGAAAGTAAATAAACGGAAAGTGAAAAAGGAAGGTTCAGATGTCTGCATTGGAAGAAAACATTACGAGAATTCATATAGACGATAAGGAATACGTTCTTGTGGGCACTGCTCACGTTTCGAAGGCCAGTGCTGAACAGGTCAAAACTGTTATTGAAGAAGAGCAACCGGATTCGGTTTGTGTTGAACTTGATGAGCAAAGGTTTCAATCCATCCAGGATGGTGATCGCTGGAAAAATACAGATATTTTTGAAGTCATTAAGAATAAAAAAGCGACCTTGTTACTCGTCAACTTAGCCATTTCCTCATTCCAACGACGTATGGCCAAGCAGTTTGGTATTCAAGCGGGTCAGGAAATGATCCAGGGAATAGAATCAGCGGAAGAAGTCGGCGCAGAGCTTGTGTTAGCTGACCGAAATATCCAGATCACTTTTTCAAGGATATGGGGCAACATCGGCTTTGGAGGGAAAATGAAGCTGTTGTTGTCTATATTTTACGGCATCTTCAGTAATGATAAAATCTCTGAAGAAGAGTTGGAAAAAATGAAATCCCAGGATATGCTTGATGGGATGCTGCAGGATTTGACGGATAACTTCCCAAAGCTGAAGAAACCACTAATTGATGAGCGGGACCAATACCTGGCTCAAAAAATTAAAGATGCACCAGGTGAGAAAGTAGTCGCGATACTCGGAGCGGCCCACGTACCTGGAATCAAGGAAGAAATTCATAAAGAACACGATTTGAAAAAGCTGAAACAACGTCCGCCAAAATCGAAGGTACCGAAAATCATTGGATGGAGTATTCCGGTATTGATTGTATCCATCATTCTCTATACCTTCTTTTCAAATCCTGCAGCGGGCACTCAACAAACCATTAGCTGGGTGTTATGGAACGGGTCTTTTTCGGCCATTGGAGCAGCTGCAGCCCTTGCCCATCCGCTAGCTATTGTGTCAGCATTCATCATGGCACCGATTACTTCATTGAATCCATTAATTGCAGCAGGCTGGTTCGCCGGAATAGTACAAGCCTATTTCAGACGCCCGAATGTAGCGGACTTTGAAACGTTGTCTGATGATGTAACAAGTGTCAAAGGGTTCTGGAACAATAAAGTGACTCGTATTCTTCTTGTGGTCGTTCTTGCGAATATCGGAAGTTCATTGGGAACGTTCATAGGCGGTGCAGATGTCATTCGATTATTTTTAGAAAACTTATAAATGGTTCAAGAGGAGAAGCTTAAACATAGCTTCTCTTTTTTTTATATTTACTGTTATTTCATGGAATGTTACAATTACGTTACAACAAAGTGTCGGAAAATATAAAATTATAGAAAATCAGAAGAGAAAGGGATGGAAAATGAGTAAGTTTGTAAAAGGAACTTCCATTCTTGGTGTCCTAGCACTAGGGTTTGGAGTGTGGCAACTAACGGAAGTAGAGCAGCAAGAGAGTGTGAACGTTCAAGCCCTGCCCAGTGATGATCGGCAATCCTACGAAACGGTGATTATAGATAAAGCAGAGCCTGAAGAAATGGAAGCGGTAGTGGAAGAAGAACTTGTTGATACCAGAACAATCCGATCTATTCAGGAAAGTATGGATGACAATGAAGAAATGAAACAATTGATTGATGGTCTTGGTCGAGGAGTAGAGGCAGACTTAGGAGAACATCACATCGATACAGATGAAGAATGGAAGGAATTAGAGGAAGACACGAAGGAAAAGCAAGTAATGATCAAAAAGCTGATGAAGATGACCAGTCATGAAGATTTAAAGCAACTAGCCTCCACAGCTCTCAAGAAACTGGAGCAAACGATTCAAAGTCGTCAGTTTACCTATTACAAAGAAGCGGTTGAGTCCTTTAAAGTTCTTTCTGAGCAGCTGTAATAAATATGGAAGAAGGATTTCCACACCCATTTTTAAAGTGTCTTTATATTTGTAACCTCTATCTACATATGTAGAAAAAGGAGGGTTTGTCGAATGAATCATCCATTCGGAACCCCACCCCCCTTTTTGTTATGGTAAAATTTGTTTATTTTTCTCATTACATGTTTTCACCTGCAAGGTAAGGGGGATGAGTACAATGAACAAATTATTAAGGAGGTTACAAATACATGTCCATCCATCTTAAAGAAAGATTGGGTACGGAAGAGTTAAGTCATTTGAAAACGGCGGCAATTCTTGAGTTTACGGAAGAGTTATTCGAATCAGACCACTATCGTTTATTAGAGGTCATCGATTCTGATCAACAACAACTGTTTATTGTGAATCGTAACGACAGGACGTTAACGGTGCTCAGCCTATCCCAGGACATGGCATTGAAAAAAGAAACCTTGTTTACAGATCGTATTATTTCTATGAAGGAATACTTTGAAGACTACAGTTTGTCTGAAAACACCCCTCCACGTAAGATCGAAATTACCTTTATGGAGGGACGTACACTTTTGATTGAACCAGAAAACTCTAAAGAACAAAACAAAGATTACAAACGGGATGATGTTCGAAGGCAAGTTGATGAAGACTTTGAACATTTAATCGCTGCATTGAAGAGTACGGTGATTTTATAAAAGGAAAATACATGTAAATATTCAGGAAACCGAGGTGCTTCATCTCGGTTTCTTTTTAAGTTGATAAAAAGATAAGGATGGGTGACATTAGTAGTATTTTCTTATTTTTAAATGTTGATGTCTGCATCGTATAAAAATGAGATTACGAGGGACCATAAGGGAAAGCTTCTTCTCACTATCTCTTAAAACTAGTCCACTCACTCAAACTGCTCTATTGTTTACAGCAACATGTTTAGCAGAACCACAGCTAAATGCTTGTTGGGGGTGAAACCTATGGATTCTACTACGTTAGTTGATCTCTTCAAATTGTTCATCGACTCTATTCACTTGATTGCTTTTCTAGTGTTCTCCATGATCTATGTGTATCAGTCTAAGAAAAGTTGAAACACTAAAAATCGTTGATCCGGTTTTTGGAGAGGTATGAATCTTTAATGGTTAACTTTTCTGGAAAGTATATTCGTAAACTTTAGGCTTGGAGGAGAGTGGGAGGGGGAGTAAGAACTACTTATTCCTCCCCGACCCCATCAACATACCAAGACTTCAGGTCAAAGGAATAGTACCGTGAAGAACAAGAGAGGGTTTAGAGACAGCCTTAAATTGGAATAATATATGGAAACATCTATATTAAACTGTTAAAGTTAAGGGGAAGTAAATTTTCGACAAAAAATCGTAAATTTCATGTTGCGTCGCTAGATTTCGAATGTTATGATTACAAATGTAATCGATAAGAGTTGTCCGAACAACTTGGACCTGAGCAAAACAAGAATAATGATTTTAATTTACGCGGGTGTAGTTTAATGGTAAAACCTCAGCCTTCCAAGCTGATGACGAGGGTTCGATTCCCTTCACCCGCTCCAATGCTATTATTTTATACTTATGTGAACCAACGCAGTGTTTCGTTAAATGGGTAACGAAGCATTGCGTTTTTTATTGATGAAAATTGGATAAACCCTATAATAGACCTATTCGTTTGAGGGAGGAATCCAGGATGAAAAAGTTACAACAGCATTTGAAACAAATCGATGGAAAAAGCTATAAAGCCTACAAACAAATTCAAGGGACGTATTCATTCGAGAGATATGATTTGATGATTGATTACGTGCAGGGAGACCCTTTTGCGGCTCCCTCTAAAATCCGTATCCGTATTCCAAATTCCGAACGGAAAATTTCTCTTGAGTGGAAAAAAGATCCTCGCAGGAAATACTATGCAGAGGACAGGATTACGAGAGCAGTTGCGAAAACCATAAATAAGACTCAAACCAGTGTAAAAGGTTCCGGGAAAAGTGGTATGATTGCCATCGATCAACCCGGACAGGAAATTCTGGAACGAACGTCCGTTTCCTTAGAAGCCGAGGATCTGACGGTCTGTCTAACGGTTGGCCTTCCGGCTAATGGGAGGCGGATCAATGGGAAACAAGCAGAAAAGCTTTTCTTTTCCATTCTTCCGGAGATTATGACTCAATCTGTTTTTGCTATAAAAGATAAAGAAATTGAATCGGTCTGCCAACTTGCCGATCAGCATCAAACGATCCTTGATGAGATGAAGAAGAATGATTGGATTTCGTTTGTTGCTGACGGAGCGGTTCTTCCTCGTGAGAGCGGCATTAGTCAAAGACCTATGCAAGACGCTGTCCCTTTTGAAAGCCCCGAATCAAATCGAGTGACGATTGACCTTCCTCACAGGGGTGAGCCGATTACAGGAATGGCCTTGAAGCGGGGAATTGTATTAATCGTCGGAGGCGGTTATCATGGTAAAAGTACCCTGTTGAATGCCATGGAGCGTGGCGTGTATCCTCATATTGAAGGGGATGGCCGGGAGTATGTGCTGACAGATCCTTCTGCTGTGAAAGTGAGAGCGGAAGATGGCCGTCAAGTATCCACAGTCGACATCTCTCCCTTCATTAAAAACCTTCCACATGGAACAGATACGACAAGGTTTTCAACGGAGAATGCCAGTGGTAGTACGTCACAAGCTGCGAATGTCATTGAAGCTCTTGAGGCTGGTGCCTCGAGCTTGCTGATTGATGAAGATACGAGTGCCACAAACTTCATGATCAGGGATGAGCGTATGCAGGAGCTTGTTGTGAAAGAGAAAGAACCAATCACCCCGTTCATCGATAAAATTAAACAGATGCGCGATGAATTAGAAGTTTCTACAATTCTTGTTATGGGCGGTTCTGGGGATTACTTTCAAGTTGCTGATGATGTCATCATGATGGATCAGTATATTCCTCATAATGTTACGGAAAAAGCGAAACAAATCGCAAGTAAGTACCCAAATGGCCGCATGGAATCGAATGATGATGCTTTTGGAGCTGTACCGAAACGTTCCTTCTTACCTCAAAGCTTACAAACTCGTAAAGGAAAGAAAGAAAAGGTTCAGGCCAAAGGAATGCACAAGATTTTGATGGGACGTGAAGACGTCACGTTAGATCATGTAGAACAGCTCGTGGATGCATCTCAAACAAGGTTGATTGCTGATTTGCTGCTACATTTAGATAAAAAAGGTGTGCTGAAGCAAGGGGATTCTCTTCATGAACTACTTGATAAAATTGAACAACAACTGGATCAAGAAGGGCTCGATTCCTTTGCTCCGTTCAAAGACCAGCACCCAGGTGAGTTGGCTAGACCGAGACGTTTTGAAATGGCAGCTACGCTTAACCGGATTCGGACAGCGAAAGTGAAAGATTTAAGATAGAAAGGAGGTGCGTCAGGGTGGATTTTCATCAATTCAAAGAGGAAGTCATTGCATATAGTAAAGAAATTGGAATTGATAAAATCGGGTTTGCTTCTGCTGACGTTTTTGGTGAGTTGAAAGCGCGACTGAAACGTCAGCAGGAACTTGGTTATCAGTCCGGCTTTGAAAAAGGGTCTGTTCAAGAGCGGACGGAGCCCGGCCGGCTGCTTCCCGGTGCTCAATCCATCATCTCCATCGCCCTGGCTTATCCTTCAAAGATGCATGATGCTCCTAAAAGTAAAAAAGGCGAGCGGCGGGGAATCTTCTGCCGCGCTTCCTGGGGACAGGATTATCATGATGTTGTTCGTGATCGCCTTCACCGTTTGGGAGCATATATACAAGAAAAATTCCCAGAGGTGGAATTGAAGTCCATGGTCGACACAGGAGAGCTTTCAGACCGCGCGGTAGCTGAACGGGCGGGCATTGGTTTTAGTGGAAAAAATTGTGCCGTGATCACTCCTGAATTTGGTTCATATGTATATCTTGGAGAGCTGGTCACGAACATTCCGTTTGCTCCGGATGAACCGGTCGATGACAGTTGCGGAGACTGTAACATCTGTGTCGATGCGTGCCCAACAGATGCTCTTGTCCAGGGCGGTCAATTGAATGCCAATCGCTGCATCGCATTTTTAACACAGACGAAGGATTTTTTGCCGGATGAATTCCGGACGAAAATCGGTAACCGTCTTTATGGCTGTGATACGTGCCAGACCGTTTGCCCGAAAAACCGGAAGAAGGATTTTCATAATCATGAAGAATTCGAACCTGATCCGGAAATCGTCAAACCAAAATTGACCCCATTGCTTTCCATTTCGAACCGGCAATTCAAAGATAAATTCGGTTTCATTTCAGGTTCATGGCGAGGGAAAAAGCCAATTCAACGAAACGCCATTCTTGCGCTAGCGCATTACCGTGATGAGACGGCGATTGATGAGCTCATTCGTTTGATGAAGGAAGACCCACGTCCTGTCATTCGTGGAACGGCTGCCTGGGGACTTGGAAAGATTGGAAAACCCGAATGCTACGCAGCCATCGAAGCAGCCATGGAAAGAGAAAAGGACGAACAAGTGCTTTTCGAAATGGAAAAGGGCATTCAATTTCAAGAACAGTAACCAAATGTACCTTTTCAATACAAGAAAGCTTTTGTATAATAGAAAAAACTGTAAAGAAGAAGGGGTTGAATATGAACCATCAATCGTTCTTATACTATGACACTTTCGAAACTCCTTTGGGCCCAATGACTGTACTAGCGAATGATGAAGGCGTCTGCCGAATTGACTATGGTCATTATGAAGACCGGCTCGCTACCTATCAATCTTGGAAAAAAAAGCATTTTCTCAAAGGTGAACTGGTGTATGACCCTGATCACAAATATGTAGCACAAACGAAACAAGAACTTTCGGACTACTTTGAAGGACATAGGAACGAATTTCATGTGCCATTAAACTGCTACGGCACAGACTTTCAACGTCAAGTATGGAGAACGCTTCTCCACCATGTCCCTTACGGGGAGACCAGATCCTATAAGGATATTGCCTCTTCCATGCATGCTCCAAAAGCAATCAGAGCTGTAGGAGGAGCGGTAAACCAAAACCCCTTTTCCATCATTGTCCCCTGCCATCGGATTATCGGAAGTAACGGCAAGTTGGTCGGTTATGCCGGCGGTTTAGATAAAAAACAGAAACTATTGGAATTTGAAAAAGTGCACCAAACCATTAAACAAAACCAATAAAGCAGGCTCCATCAAATGGAGGCTGCTTTTTTGATGTTCATGTCCTTCTTTACTTTTCATAAGATGTAAAAGGAGGGGAGTGGCATGAGTCATACATATCAACTGCAAGTGTATTGGGAAAGAGTCATGGATCGGCTGTTCGAACAGGAGGACCATCATTGGTTAAGAAAAAAAGTAGACGGCATTGAAAGTCGTGGTCAGCGCCTTCAGCGCCTGACCTTTAACATACATCCTTACCACCGAGTCGCTTATGAAGACCAAACGCACATACAGTATCTATTAACCTTATCCCTGCTTATCAAGTCAGGACGATATGCTTTCTTAGAAGAAGGTCACTATCATGGAGATGCGCGGTTTCTGAAAGAAGAGCTAATAAACCACAAAGTAAGGACAGAGATGTTTGGAGGAAACCAAATTTCCAAGCCCTTGCCTATGGATTTTACGGCGGGACAGGATCGGGAACTAGCGCGATTCACTTACAATCGCAGAGAAGCTGTTCGCTACGCTGATCGTTGGTGGGACAGCTACAATCCAGCCTATAGAAGTTTCGATGTGGATTGTACAAATTATGTGTCCCAGTGTATAAGAGCAGGTGGAGCGACACCATGGGGAGCACCGAACCGTACAAGGGGCTGGTGGTATGGAAGTGGAAATTGGAGCTATAGCTGGACGGTCGCGCATGCGCTCCGGTGGTATTTAGGAGGAGCAAGGAAAGGTCTGACAGCAACAGAAGTTTCCTCTGCTGATCAACTTTCACCAGGTGATATCATCTGCTATGACTTTCAGGGAGATGGAAGGTTTGATCACAACACCTTCGTCGTCAAAAAAGACGCCAATGGCATGCCGCTTGTGAATGCTCACACATCCAACAGCCGGCACCGCTATTGGGCGTATGAAGATTCTACAGCCTACACCCCTGATATTCAGTACAAATTTTATAAAATCGACGGGTGAAGAGTATGGTATAATAGCCTAGTTGACTAAGATTAGACTGAGGTGAAACGCATGCCTAACCATATTGTACTCTTTCAACCGGAAATCCCGGCAAATACGGGCAATATCGCCCGCACATGTCTTGCTACAAATTCGGAACTGCACCTGATTCGTCCCCTCGGTTTCTCTACAGACGACAAAATGGTCCGCCGTGCAGGGTTGGATTATTGGCATAAGGTCAATGTGAATTATTATGATTCCATCCAAGAACTTTATGACGCATTTCCTGAAGGGGAATTTTACTATATTGAGAATTTCGGTACGAAATCTTATGTGGATTTTGACTTCAGTGATGTGGAGCAGGATTTGCTGTTCGTGTTCGGACGTGAAAGTGACGGGATTCCTAAAGACCTGTTAGAAGGGTTGGAGGACCGTTGTTTGAGAATACCCATGACTGACCAGGTGAGATCATTGAACTTGTCTAATACGGCTTCCATCATTCTTTTTGAAGCTCTGAGACAACAAGGTCATCCGAATTTAATCAAATGAAGCGGAAAGGCGGCCGGAATGGGCCGTCTTTTTTTCTGCATTCTGCTTTTACGTGGCCAATGTTGATGATACCAATAAACAACACAAAAAAACGCATCCCCTATGGATGCGTTTTTGCGCTTATTTTTTTGGCGTACCTGGTTTTGTGTCATATCCGGCACTGAAGATAGCAGCAAGAAATGCGACACAGACAAGAATGATCAATGTAAGATTCATGAGTGGTCCTCCTTTATGTAGCCAGACAAGCATATTTGATTCATATTATACCCTAATTATGGGTGGATGTGAATTGTTTGTCCAGTTAAATTTATCCTTTGCCTGATGACACATGCCTATACGGCAAGGCGGGCGTTTACATAGAGTGAAGGGTAGGTGAATAACCAAGGATGGATTGGAGGAGCATGAATGAACCATTACCAATATTATTATAATCCGTACCAAATCGAAGAGGATTTCCGTGATGAAGATGAACGTTTCTTCTTTTTAGGGCCTTTTGCTGGCGGGTTGCTCGGTGGTTTCCTGGGTGGAGCTCTTGCGCCAGGTTTTTATGGAGGATTTGGACCCCCGCCTCCGCCACCACCTTACTACGGTGGAGGACCCGGATACGGTGGACCAGGATATGGATATAACCGCCCTCCTTATTACGGAGGGCCATGGTAAAATAGATGCCCCTCATGAACAGATCATGAGGGGCAGTTTTTTTAGAAGTTCGTAGTATCCAGTTCTTCCCCTTGGGATTCGTATCCTTTCATGTACTTGATACGACGCTGGGCAGAAGTGGCATTCACCTGTTCATCTGCATGGTAAGAGGAACGAACCATAGGACCTGCTTCACAGTGTTTAAATCCTTTTTCTAGAGCAATTTCCTTGAGCTCTTCAAATTCATCCGGATGATAGTAACGCTCGACGTTCAAATGCTTTTTCGTCGGCTGAAGATATTGCCCGATTGTCATGATGTCCACGTTATGGGCAAGAAGGTCGTCCATGGCTTCCATGATTTCTTCTTTCGTTTCACCCAAACCGACCATGATGCTTGATTTTGTTGGAGTATTCGGACGGATTTCTTTTACTCGTTTCAACAATTCCAGAGAACGATCATACATTGCTCGTGCACGAACTTTTTTCGTCAGGCGGCGGACGGTTTCAATGTTATGGTTGAAAATATCCGGCTCTCCGTCCATTAATGTGTGTAGACTTTCATAATCCCCTTTCATGTCAGAAGGGAGGATTTCAACGGTACATCCTGGGACACGACGACGGATCGCTTTCACCGTTTCAGCGAAAACAGCTGCACCACCATCATTTAAATCATCACGTGCTACAGCGGTCACAACGACGTGTTTAAGTCCCATGATTTCTACTGAATCAGCGACACGTTCTGGTTCGCCCCAATCTAATTCGTTAGGGAGACCTGTTTTAACCGCACAGAAACGGCATCCTCGTGTACAAGTATCGCCAAGAATCATGAATGTAGCCGTTTTGCGTTCACTCCAGCATTCGTGAATGTTTGGACAACGCGCTTCTTCGCATACGGTGTTGAGTTTTTTATCACGCATCAGCTTTTTCAAGCCAGTGTACGACTTATTCGTATTAATTTTGATTTTCAGCCATTCTGGTTTTCTTATGTACTCTTGATTTTTGGCCAATATGTTCACTCCTTATTTGTTAACGAGCATAGTTCCACTCGTCGGTCTCATAACGTTCTTTTGCAATTTTTTTAACTTCGTCCCATTGTGCTTCAGTTAATTTAAGAGGCTCCAGGTTAATCCCCAGACCTTTTTCAAACCCATTTTTAAAAGCTGTTTTCGTATCTTCGAAAGTTACGGGTTTATCGACGATTTGGTTGATCGCCACAGCTTTGTCTCCGAAGGCTTTTCGAGCGCGTTCTTTAATTCGTTCATTTTTATAGATAAACATATCGAATAGTTTAACATCATCGACATCAATCGGGATGGATCCATGTTGAAGGATAATCCCTTTCTTCCTTGTCTGTGCACTTCCAGCTGCTTTTTTACCTTCGACAATCAATTCATACCACGAAGGTTCTTCAAAGCATACAGCTGACCCTGCAACATCTAATTTTCCTTCAGGAACAGCGAATTCTGCTTGTATGCCAAGGTTTGTGAACCCTTCAAGCAACCCTTTGGATAGAACAAGATACGCTTCTTTTACAGAGTCCGGCATATCCGGATGATTTTCTGAAACTATTACACTATATGTGAGCTCATTGTCATGTAGGACAGCTCGTCCTCCAGTCTGACGGCGAACAAGTTCATACCCATGCTTTTGGACGCCTTCCAAATCAATCTTTCCTTTGACTTTTTGAAAATATCCTACAGATAATCCAGCAGGCTCCCATCCATAAAAGCGGAGTACAGGAGGAATGTCTCCATTGCGGTGCCAATTCATCAAGGCTTCATCCAATGCCATGTTCATCGCAGGGGTGCAATGACCTGAATCGACAAAGTACCATGTTTCCATTTGCAGTCCTTCTTTCTATTGTGTAGCACTTTATCTTATTAAAATATTCGTAACAATTCTAACAAGGGTCTATCATCGTGTCAAAATTTACTAAAAGGGGTTCATTCAACCTTTAGGACTAGTTGCTCATTGCGAAAAAATGGACATACAATATGGTTCTGTTGATTTATAATAAAGGAAGGAGGGATGATCGTGAGCCAAACGTTGATTTCCAGCATTCTTTTCTTAATCAGTGCGGCAATTTGGGCATTATTAGCTATATTTTACGATGATCTCAGGTGGCTTAATTTGTTTCTATTTGTTGCCTTTTTGGTCATGGGATTGTCCAAAAGGCGTAGGTATATCGAGGAAAAAGATTACGAAGAGGACTGACTTTTATGTTGGTCCTCTTTTTTCTGTCATGAATGGACCAGGAAGGCATAGGGTGGATAAGAGGGCTTTTCCCTCACTTTTTAGTTGTCTCTTAAAGCAGGGTTTTGAGTTTGTTTCTTTTAAAGGGTTGTGGTAGCCGAAACCAGAACAGGGTTTTTGCCCTACTTATTCTTTTTTTAGCGGCCGGACACTCGAGACATAAGTCAACCGCCTCCGTGGTGGAAGAACACACCACTGCGCCGTTTGTCTTATGCTAGTCGTGTCTAAGCAGGCCGCTTCCACATTTCTAAATTACACATGTTTTACAGTAGCCAGGCATAGGATGTATTAAAATTCGTCTCTTACGACGGGGGAGGTCGCGAAGTGGACATTTTAAAGAAAATACAAGACCACCGGGAACAAGAAGAAGAACTGAAATGGGAAGGTACATTCTCAGAATATTTGGAATTGCTGAAAGAGCGTCCGTATTTAGCTCAATCCGCCCATTCCCGCGTTTACAATATGATTAAAAGTGCGGGGGTAGCAGAAGAGCACGATCATAAGCGTTACAAGTTTTTCGACGAGGACATCTATGGCTTGGATGAGGCTATGGAGAAGCTTGTAGAAGAATATTTCCACCCTGCAGCAAGAAGGCTGGATGTTAGAAAGCGTATCCTATTACTGATGGGACCTGTCAGTGGTGGTAAGTCAACACTCGTTAATTTACTTAAACGGGGGATGGAGAAGTACACGCATACCGATGAAGGGGCTGTCTTTGCCATTAAGGGTTGTCCGATGCATGAGGACCCTTTACACCTTGTTCCGAGCCATCTGCGTAAGGATTTCCAGGAAGAGTACGGCATCCGTGTTGAGGGAAGTCTATCTCCATTAAATACGATGAGAGTCGAAACAGAGTATGACGGAAGGATTGAAGATGTTTTAGTTGAACGTATCTTCTTCTCAGAGGATAAGCGTACAGGCATTGGTACGTTTAGTCCCTCCGATCCAAAGTCCCAGGATATAGCTGACTTGACCGGTTCTATTGACTTCTCTACGATTGCCCAGTATGGTTCTGAATCAGATCCCAGGGCTTACCGTTTCGATGGAGAATTGAACAAAGCGAACCGTGGAATCATGGAGTTTCAGGAAATGCTGAAGTGTGATGAAAAGTTTTTGTGGCACTTGCTCAGCTTGACGCAGGAAGGAAACTTCAAGGCTGGACGTTTTGCCCTTATTTCTGCAGATGAATTAATCATTGCCCACACGAACGAAGCGGAATATCGTTCTTTCATTGCTAACAAGAAGAATGAGGCCTTGCATTCACGTATGATTGTTATGCCTGTCCCTTATAACTTGAAGGTTAGTCAGGAAGAGCGGATCTATGAAAAGATGATTAGAGAGAGTGACATCAGGGATGTGCACATCGCTCCGCATACACTGAGGGTCGCTGCGATGTTTACGATTCTGACCCGACTGAAAGAGTCGAAAAAAGCTTCTGTCGATGTACTGAAGAAAATGCGTTTGTATGACGGTGAAATTTTAGAAGGATTCAGCGATGTAGATGTGGAAGAGTTGAAGAAAGAGCATGCGGATGAAGGGATGAGCGGCATTGACCCTCGTTATGTGATCAACCGCATTTCCTCTACCATTATTAAGAAAGAGTTGACGTCGATCAACGCACTGGATGTTCTGCGTTCGTTGAAAGATGGACTCGGAAGTCACGCTTCCATTTCCAGTGAAGATAAAGACCGTTATCTTGACTTCATTTCGCTCGCTAGGAAAGAATACGATGAAATTGCGAAGAAAGAAGTGCAGAAAGCCTTTGTCTACTCTTATGAAGAGTCTGCAGTTACATTGATGGATAACTATTTGGATAATGTAGAGGCATATTGCAACAAAGCGAAGCTTAGAGATCCGCTGACAGGGGAAGAACTGAACCCGGATGAGCGCCTCATGCGTTCCATTGAAGAACAGATCGGTGTATCGGAAAACGCGAAGAAAGCGTTCCGTGAAGAGATCTTGATCCGCATTTCTGCTTATGCCAGAAAAGGCAAGAAGTTCGATTATCAGTCTCATGAGCGGTTACGTGAAGCGATTCAGAAGAAATTGTTTGCAGACCTGAAAGATGTAGTGAAAATTACGACGTCCACAAAAACGCCGGATGAGCAGCAGCTTAAGAAAATCAATGAAGTTGTCGCGACTCTCGTCGATGAGCATGGTTACAATTCCAGCTCTGCCAATGAATTATTGAAGTATGTCGGCAGCTTGCTGAATAGATAATAGCAATCCACAGCCGTCCTCTTATTAAGAGGGCGGTTTCTTGTGGTATAATGGCAAAAAATGAAGTGTGGTGGGACGATGGCCAAAAATTATTATGCAATTATTGATGTCGGATCGAACACAATGCGTCTAGTTATTTATTTGAGGGAGAAAGGTGGACGTCTTCGGGAAGTGGAAAATGTGAAAGCTGTTGCCAGGTTGAGGAATCACCTCATGGACGACGGCCTCTTATCAACAGAAGGCATTCAGATCCTTCTGACCACATTGAAAAGCTTCAAGCAAGTCGCAGAGTCTTACCCTTTAGAGGAAATGGTTTGTGTAGCGACCGCCACTATCAGACAAGCACAAAACCAAGCGGAAATCATTCATCAAGTATCTGAACATACAGGGTTTGATATGCGTATTCTTTCGGATCAGGAAGAAGCTTATTATGGTTATCTGGCTGTGGTGAATTCAACGCCTGTGACTGAAGGAATTACGGTAGACATCGGTGGAGGCAGTACTGAAGTTACATATTTCAAGGACAGGAAATTGATTGAATCCCATAGCTTCCCATTCGGAGCGCTGACGCTTAAACAAGATTTCTTTAAAAAAGATCTTCCTACAGAGGAAGAGATGTCGGACCTTCGGCATTATTTGATTGAACAGTTTCAATCTCTCCCTTGGCTGAAGAAAAAAAACGTCCCGTTGATCGGAATTGGGGGAGGGGCGCGTAACCTCGTTCAAATCGATCAAAACTTGAAAGAATATCCGCTCGCTGGCCTGCATCAATATAAAATGAAAGATAGTGACCTGGCATTTATCAAGAACTACCTTTTCACCTTGAATATGAAGAAGTTACAGAAGGTTGAAGGGTTATCGAAGGACCGAGCGGACATCATCCTTCCTGCAACAGAAGTCTTTCATTCTTTGTATGATACTGTCCATGCGTCAGGATTCATCTTAAGCAGGAAAGGATTGCGCGACGGCATTTTCTTCGAGCAGCTGACTAGTGATATGGGGACAGCTCTATTTCCGAACGTGTTAGAGGAGAGCATTCAGGAACTGATCAGTGATTATGAGTTGAATGTAAAACACATTCAGCATGTCCAGCACCTGGCTCATGACTTGTTCCATCAGCTTCACGATTATGGAATCGGCTCCTTGAGGAAAAAAGACTGGCAGGAAGTGAAGAGAGCGAGCTACGTGTTCAATCTCGGTGAATATATTGACAATGAATCAAGCTCCCAGCATACTTTTTATCTGCTTGCAAACCGTACCATTGATGGGCTTATGCATATGGAAAGACTGCGGATGGCTTTAATGGCTTCCTTTAAAAACAAAACCGTATTCAAGCAATTCCTTGCCCCATTCAAACAGTGGTTCTTGAAAGACGAACGGAAAAAGATCCGCCTTCTCGGATCGATGTTGAAGTTTTGTTACAGTCTGGACAGCACTCGAAGACAGACGGTGGAAAAGCTGGAACTATCCAATAATGGGGACGACCTTCGTGTCACTCTCTATTGCACCGGTGCTTACATGCCTGAAGAATATCAAGCAGAGAAGCAGAAAAAACATTTGGAAAAGTCATTGAAGAAGAGTATCGAGCTCTCTTTTGTGGAAAATAAAAAGTAGTCCGTTCCCGGGCTGCTTTTTTTGTCATTCTATTTTTTTGTCTTATTGTTCGACATTTTCAATCAAATTTTTACAAAAAGTTAACTTTACATTCATATGTGGAACATATGGATGTATTAACCTGAATGTGAATACATGTGTAAAGGGTGTGCTTTATGTCAACAGAAATGAAGACGAAAGAACTGGATAATCCACTTTTTTATAATAATCGAGAGCTCAGCTGGCTTGGCTTCAATGAACGGGTTTTGGATGAAGCTCTTGATATGGACAACCCTTTGCTCGAACGGTTGAAATTTTTAGCGATTGCCTCTTCCAATCTTGATGAATTTTTTATGGTACGTGTCGCAGGATTGAAGGATCAGGTCAAAGCCGGTTTTAATAAACCGGAAAACAAGGCCGGATTGACACCGAAGCAGCAACTGAACAAAATTGCTGAGATTAACCACAAAAATGTGGAAAAGCAGTATGCGGCCTATCAGGCAATGAAACCGGAATTGGAAAAAGAGGGAATTACGATCTTGTCTATTGACGACCTCACCAAAGAGGAAATCCAGCGCTTTGAAACCTATTTCGATGAAGAGATTTTTCCCGTGTTAACCCCTATGGCAGTGGATGCCTATCGTCCTTTTCCAATGCTTTTGAATAAGTCCATCAATCTGGCTGTCGTCATTCGCGACGAACTTGATCGAGAAGGAGCAACGAAAACGGCGATTGTTCAAGTACCATCCGTACTGGATCGTTTCGTAACTGTGAATCATGATGATAAATATCAATATGTTCTATTAGAAGAAATCATCGGTCATTTTATGAGTAAGCTCTTCAAAGGGTATAAAGTTGAGTCGATCACAGAGTTCAGAATTACAAGAAATGCTGATATGACCATTCATGAAGAAGGCGCCCGTGATTTATTAAAAGAAATAGAGAAAGAATTGAAGAAACGGAAGTGGGGAGCGGCTGTCCGTCTGGAAGTGCGAGATGGAAAGTATGATGAGAAATTGGTCAGCTTTTTATTGAGTGTCCTGGAAATTCATAAAGATGACTTATACATTACAAATGGACCGCTGGACTTAACTTTCTTATTTAAATTCCATAAAACGTTTGAAGACATTAAGGATCACCTTTATTACGAAACGTTGATGCCTCAGCCTCCACGGGATTTAAGTAGTGATGAAAATATTTTTGAACAAGTGATGGATCGAGATGTTTTCCTACACCATCCGTTCGAATCTTTTGAACCAGTAGTAGACTTCGTAGCGGAAGCAGCGGATGATCCCCATGTGTTGGCTATTAAACAGACGTTATACCGGGTTAGTGGAGATTCACCGATTATAGAAGCTCTGAAGCGTGCGGCGGAGAAAGGGAAGCAGGTCACCGTACTTGTTGAACTGAAAGCACGGTTTGATGAAGAGAACAACGTACAATGGGCAAAAGAATTGGAGAAAGCAGGTTGTCATGTCATTTATGGAATGACTTACTTGAAAACCCACAGCAAAATTACGCTCGTGGTCAGAAAGAAGAATGAGAAAATTGAACGTTTCGTTCACCTGGGAACAGGGAATTATAATGACCAGACAGCATCTCTTTATACAGATATGGGAATCATTACAGCCAAGCGGAAGTTTGGAATTGATGCCACAGATTTTTTCAATTATTTAAGCGGGTTTACCGAGAAACCGCAATTCCATCATCTGTCGATGGCTCCGTTTGATATACGAAATGACTTTATTCGTTATATTAACAATGAAATCCGTTTCCAAAAACAACATGGCAATGGGCGCATCATCTTAAAAATGAATTCTTTGACGGATAAAAATTTAATTATGAAGCTTTACGAAGCCTCTCAAGCAGGTGTGCAGATTGATTTGATCGTGCGTGGAATCTGCTGTCTGCGTCCAGGGATCCAGGGTTTTAGCGATAACATCCGTGTCATTAGTATTGTCGGTCGCTTCCTGGAGCACAGCCGAATTTATTATTTCCATCATAATGGAGATGATCGTGTCTTTTTATCCTCTGCTGATATGATGACAAGAAACATGGTCAAGCGTGTCGAACTTTTATTCCCGATTTATGAACCAGTGATAAAAAATCGTTTGCAAAAGATTTTATCTGTCATGCTGAATGACAATGTCAAAGCCAGGGAACAAAAGAATGACGGGTCCTATGAACATGTTAAACGCCCTCAAAACGCGCAGCCCATCAATAGTCAGATGAAACTTTATGATATGGCTTACCGTGTCTTAGAGGATGAAGAATAACAACGATATATCACTTTAGAGGCGAAAAGTGAAAAAGGCGTACCCATCGGTGCGTCTTTCTTGTTATAATGGAATGGATTTGGTCATTCATTAAAAAATTAAGCGAAATTTGTTGAATACGGAAGCGTTTCAATTCTATAATAGTACATGGACTTGGAAACGTTTTCGAGGAAACATTAGCCAACAACTACTTGGGGGTATTCTACGTGTCTAAACAAGGCTCCACTCAAAACTTTTGGGAAAATTTCCATGGCCCCAACATGGGGTACATCGAAGAACAATTCGAACAATATGAAAACGATCCTAGTGCTGTCGATCCTTCCTTGAAGGAGATTTTTGATGAGCACGGGGCTCCTGAATGGATGGGAAGCGAAACGGTTACTGTAACCAATGGATCTGCTTCACCTTCTGAGAAGGACATAGCTAAAATTACCTCAGCGTTGAAACTTGTTGAGGCTATTCGTCGTCATGGTCACCTGCAAGCGAATATTTACGCGGTAGGTAGTGATGAGCGACCTAAAACAAATTTGCTTGAATTAGAAACATACGGACTACAAGAAAAGGATTTAAAAGAAATGCCGGCGGATTGGGTGTGGCCTGATGCCCCAATGAAACTGGATAACGCACTTCAAGTAGTCAGAACGTTAAAAGAACGTTATGCAGGAACCATCTCTTTTGAATTCGGTCATGTAAATAACGAAGATGAAAGAAAATGGCTCCAGGATAAAGTGGACACAGGTTCCTATACGGTGTCACTGACAGATGAAGAAAAGAAACAACTGCTTTACCGTCTGGCCGAAGTAGAAGGTTTTGAAAACTTCCTTGCGAAAACATTCGTTGCGCAGAAGCGGTTTTCTATTGAAGGCTTAGATATTATGGTGCCGATGCTTGATCACATCATCCAATCGGCTTCTGGTGACAGAATTAAACATATCATGATGGGTATGGCTCACCGTGGGCGTTTAAATGTACTTGCACATATTCTTGGCAAGCCCTATGATCGCATTTTTTCTGAATTCCACCTTTCTCCAGATAAGGAGCTCGTGCCATCCGAGGGTTCAATGGGAATCAACTACGGTTGGACAGGAGATGTGAAATATCACTTTGGTGCGAGAAGAGAAATTGAGAACGGTGAACAGTCAGCTACACGCGTGACTCTCAGCCATAACCCTTCACACTTGGAATACGTCAATCCGGTAGTCGAAGGCTTCGCACGTGCGGCTCAAGATGACCGTTCAGAGCCAGGCTATGCAAAGATGGATGAAGACGAGGCTTTCGGTTTGTTAATTCACGGTGACGCTGCTTTCATCGGAGAAGGTGTTGTAGCAGAAACCTTGAATATGAGTGACCTCCCTGGCTATCGTACCGGAGGAACGGTCCACATTATCGCTAACAACCTTGTCGGATTCACAACGAACCGGAAAGACGGACGCTCAACTCGTTATGCGAGTGACCTGGCTAAAGGCTTTGAAATTCCTGTCGTTCATGTGAATGCCGATGATCCGCTTGCTTGTTTATCAGCCATGGCACTTGCTTATGAATACCGCCAAAAATTCCATAAAGATTTCTTAATTGATCTAGTCGGTTATCGCCGTTTTGGTCACAATGAAATGGATGAACCACGCTCTACACAACCGAAACTTTATAAGGAAATCGATGAACACCCGACGGCTGCTGCTGTGTTTGAAAAGCAGCTTCAGGAAGCATCTGTGGTAGGTGATGGTGCTCTTGATGATATGAAAGCAGAAGTAGAGAAAAAACTCCGCGACATATATAACAATATGAACGAGCATGAAACGTCTTCTCCTGATGTGAAAGAACGTCCGAGTGGAGTGGAACGAAACCTTGATGAAATTGATACGGCCATCGATCTTGATCGTCTTAAAGGTTTAAACGAAGGATTGCTGAAACGTCCGGAAGGATTTAATGGTTTCAAAAAGCTTGAGAAAATTCTTCAAAGACGCAGTAAAATGCTTGATGAAGGACAGAAGGTTGACTGGGCAACAGCTGAAGCCTTAGCATTTGCTTCCATTCTTGAAGATGGTCGTCCTATTCGAATCACAGGACAGGATACGGAACGTGGAACATTCGCCCACCGTCATCTCGTTCTTCATGATGTGGAAACAGGGGAGACATACTGTCCAATGCATGGTTTAGAACAGGCGAATGCGTCCTTTGATATTCATAACAGTCCATTATCTGAGGCAGGGGTCATCGGGTTTGAGTATGGATATAGTGTCCAGGCACCAGAATCTCTTGTCCTTTGGGAAGCGCAATTCGGTGATTTTGCTAATGCTGGACAAGTCATCTTTGACCAGTTCGTGTCTGCTGGACGTGCCAAATGGGGAGAAAAATCCAATATGGTCTTCCTGCTACCTCACGGATACGAAGGGCAAGGGCCGGAGCACTCCAGTGCACGCCTGGAGCGTTTCTTGCAGCTAGCTGCTGAAAACAACTGGACGGTTGCAAATGTCACGTCTTCTGCTCAATATTTCCACTTGCTAAGAAGACAAGCTGCCATTAGTAATCAGGAAGAAGCACGTCCTCTTGTGTTGATGACTCCGAAGAGTCTCTTAAGAAATCAACGGGTGGCGGTTTCAGGGGAGCAGTTCAGCAATGGACGATTCCAACCGATTATGAAACAACCAATTTTATCTGAAAACAAGGATAAAGAAAAAGTAAAAACGCTCCTTCTCGGAAGTGGGAAGATCATGGTCGACATTGAAGATACGGTAGACGGTACCGATCAAACCTTCGAGACGATCGATGCCGTAAGAATCGAACAAATCTATCCGTTCCCAGAGCAACGATTAGCTGAGATGTTAGAGTCTTATCCGAATTTAGAAGAATTAGTATGGGTCCAAGAAGAACCGCAGAACATGGGTAGCTGGTACTTCGTCGAAGGGATTTTGCACAAACTGTTGAAAGAAGGACAGATTCACCGCTTCGTGGGTCGTCCGCACCGTGCATCACCTTCCGTCGGTGAGCCGAACATCCATAAAACGGAGCAGAATCGAATCATTCATGAAGCGCTACAGATGTCTAAAGGAGGAGAAACAAATGAAGGAAATTAAGGTTCCTGAATTAGCTGAATCCATAACAGAAGGTACAATATCAGAATGGCTCGTCAAAAAAGGGGATCAAGTGGAAAAAGGCGATCCGATTCTCGAGCTTGAGACAGATAAAGTAAACGTTGAAGTGAATGCCGATGCTAGTGGAGTTATTGCTGAGTTGTTAAGAGAAGCAGGAGACGACGTAGAAGTCGGCGATGTCATAGCTAAAGTCGATGAAAACGGCGAGGGCGGAGGTTCAGATGAAGACACTTCTTCTGATGAAGAAGAATCTGAACAAGAAGAAAAAGCAGAAGAATCCAACAAAGAGAAAGAATCTGAGAAAGAAGAGCAGCAACAGTCTTCTGATGAGAAAAAAGAGTCTTCCAGTAAGGATTCTAAAGACGTGATTGCTACTCCTGCCGCTCGTAAACGTGCGCGTGAACTAGGGATTGACTTGAGTGAGATTTCCGCTCGCGATCCACTTGGCCGTATCCGTCCGGAAGATGTCGATGCAGCTGCTAAAGGAGAAAGTAAGCATGAATCTAAAGGTTCTTCCAAGTCTTCTTCTGAGGACAAACCTAAGAAGCAGGAGAAGAAAAAAGAAGAAACGAAGAAAACAGAGTTTGATAAACCAGTCGAACGAGTGAAAATGTCCCGCAGACGCCAGACAATTGCTAAGAGACTCGTTGAAGCCCAGCAGGAATCTGCGATGCTCACAACCTTTAATGAAGTAGACATGACCAATGTTATGAAGCTTAGAAGTGAACGTAAAGAATCCTTCCTTAAGAAACATGACATCAAATTAGGTTTCATGTCCTTCTTCACAAAAGCAGCGGTTGGAGCATTGAAGGAATTCCCATTACTCAATGCAGAAATTCAAGGCAACGAAATTATCAAGAAACAGTTCTATGATATCGGTATGGCTGTATCAACAGACGAAGGTCTCGTCGTTCCTGTTGTCCGTGATGCAGATCGTCTGGACTTTGCCGGTATTGAAAAAGGCATAGCTGACCTTGCGACCAAAGCACGTAACAAAGAGCTGGGTCTTGAGGACTTACAGGGTGGATCCTTTACAATCACGAACGGTGGAATATTCGGATCTATGCTTTCCACACCGATTTTGAATGCACCTCAAGTAGGAATCCTTGGTTTGCACAACATTGAAAAACGCGCAAAAGTCATGCCGGATGACACAATCGAAGCTCGTCCGATGATGTACATCGCTCTTTCCTATGACCACAGAATCGTAGATGGAAAAGATGCGGTACAGTTCCTGCGCAGAATTAAAGAAATGATTGAAGATCCTTTCGACCTACTGCTCGAAGGCTAAAACCAATCCCCTTCCACAATTTCTGTGGAAGGGGATTTTCTTTGCTTCAAACCCACAAACGCTCCCTATACTTGAAGACTCAGTTTCGAGACGTTTGTGTGATTCTAGGGGCGGAGGGAAAAGGTTCGCTTTCCATGGGGCGGGCGGTGAGCCTCCTCAAGCTCCGCCTTCCGGGGTCTCACCTGTCCCACACGTCCCATAGGAGTCTCACCGTTTCCCTCCGCCCCTTTGCCAAGGAAGATTATCGAAACCACTCCTAAAAAGGCAGCTTGTATGATTATGAGAAGTGGATGACTAGAACACCTCAACAGTACGTTAAAGCATGATCCACAGCGCTTTACACCTCTAACAGTTGGATAGTGGAAGAACCATCCAATTTGGTACAAGGGTTCGTTTCTCCCGACCACCCCTGACGCCCAACAAGGCAACGAACCCCGGAAACATCTCGTAACTGAGTCTTCCACAATCCTGCCATATACTTGAATAACATATTTACCAGCATGGACTATCAAACGGATTGTGAAAAGATAGACAATTTAGGCGAAAGAAACAAATAATCCATGTATATCTCAATATGTTTCATCCATTACCGTGGACCTGCATACGATAGAGTAATACTCGATTAGGAGGGAATTACATGGATGAAGAGATGAGTTTCGTAATCGCCGAAGACGACTGGTCCCTCCATCGGAAAGGCTACGACGATCAGCGGCGACATCAAGAAAAAGTGAAGGATGCCATGAGCAAGCAGTTACCTGATCTCATTACTGAAGAAAATATTGTGATGTCGAATGGAAAGCGTGTCGTTAAGATTCCAATACGTTCACTTGATGAATATAAGATCCGTTATAATCACGAGAAGAATAAACATGCAGGACAAGGTGAAGGGGATAGTGAAGTCGGAGATGTCGTTGCTCAAGCGCCGCAACAATCGAAAGGTAAGCCTGGCGATGGAGATGGAGCCGGTGATCAAGCTGGCGAAGATTATTATGAGGCAGAGATTTCATTAGCAGAGTTAGAGGAAGCCTTGTTTAAGGAATTGACCTTACCGAATTTGGATGAAAAGGAAAAAGACAATATCATTCACACAGATATCGAGTTCAGTGATATCAGGAAAACAGGGTTGACTGGAAACATTGACAAGAAGAGGACGATGCTTGAAGCGTACAAACGAAACGCTTTAGGTGGAGAAGCTTCATTTGCACCGATATATCCAGAAGATATTCGCTTTAAAACGTGGAATGAGAAAACCAAACCGGAGTCAAAAGCTGTCGTTATTGCAATGATGGATACAAGTGGTTCCATGGGACAATGGGAGAAATATATGGCCAGAAGTTTCTTTTTCTGGATGACCAGGTTCCTGAACCGAAATTATGAAACCGTGGAGATTGAATTTGTTGCGCACCACACACAAGCAAAAGTCGTCAGTGAGGATGATTTCTTTTCCAAAGGAGAGAGTGGAGGGACGATCTGCTCCTCGGCTTATCGTAAGGCATTAGAATTGATTGAGACGAAGTATTCGCCGGAGCGTTACAATATTTATCCGTTCCACTTCTCCGACGGGGACAATTTAACATCCGATAATAAACGCTGCCTGGGATTGATTGAACAACTTATTGAAGTTTCACAAATGTTTGGTTATGGAGAAGTCAACCAATACAATCGTTCCTCGAGTTTGATGCAGGCCTATAAATCAATCGACCACCCTAAGTTCCGCTATTACATTTTGAGAAGAAAAGCAGATGTGTTTCATGCTATGAAACAATTCTTCAGTGAACAAGTAGAAGAGATGCTAAGCTGATGTTGCAAAGAAGCCAAGTAACATCTTGTTGCTTGGCCTTTTTTGTATTTTCATAATTTGGACGAGTGGTATATTACTTGCACCTAAGATTTCCTTGTTATAATGTTCCTATATAGAAAATAAAAGGAGTATCGTTTATGATTCAGGAAATTTTAGAGTCCAATCAATTCATTATGCTGATGGCTCTATTGCTTATTGTCAGTATCATCGTTACAAAGTTCTCTTCCCGGCTCGGGGTTCCTTCTCTTGTTTTGTTTATTGCTGTTGGAATGCTCGTGGGGAATGATGGACTTGGATTCATTTACTTCGACAACCCGGAAATTGCTCAGTTGATTGGTGTCATCGCCTTGATTGTTATTTTGTTTGAAGGTGGTATGCTGACGAAGTGGAAAGACATACGGCCGGTAGTGGCTCCTTCCATTTCTTTAGCTACAGCAGGTGTCGTACTTACGACATCCATCGTAGCCTTAGCTGCCAAGTTCATCTTACATATCGGTTGGATTGAGGCTTTTCTTGTAGGGTCCATTGTAGGATCAACGGATGCTGCTGCCGTTTTTGCCGTTTTAAAAGGTAAAAATGTCCGCCCTAAACTTGAAGCGACACTAGAGGCAGAGTCTGGTACGAACGATCCTATGGCTGTGTTTCTAACCATTTCTTTTATCCAATTGCTCACGGTCGATCAAGTTAATATATTCGGGATGGTCGGTTCATTCTTTTGGCAGATGGGGGCTGGACTCGCTGTCGGAGCGGGGATCGGTTACTTAGCGAGCTTATCACTTAACCGGATCAATCTTGATTCCAGTGGACTTTATCCTTTGTTCGCTTTAGGTTTCGCCTTTTTATCATACAGTTCGAGTTCACTTCTCCAAGCGAGTGGTCTTTTAGCTGTATATGTAACAGCGGTCGTCATTGGAAATGCAGAACTTGCATACCGTTATTCCATCTTGCGTTTCCATGAGGGATTTGGCTGGATGGCGCAAATCCTAATGTTCATTATCCTGGGATTATTCGTTTCTCCCACAGAGGTCTTCACATGGCCTGTGATGATGGATGGCTTGTTAATAGCGCTTGTGCTTATTTTTATCGCGAGGCCTGTAGCCACTTTCTTAAGCCTGGCCGGTTTTTCCTTTACGATGAAGGAAAAATACTTTCTATCCTGGGCTGGGCTGCGTGGTGCCGTACCCATCGTGCTTGCCATTTTCCCAATGCTTGCAGGAATTCAAAATAGCCCGCTCATCTTTAACGTTGTTTTCTTTACTGTCCTCACCTCAGCTCTTGTCCAAGGCTCGTCCATCACAAGAATCGCCGAACGTTTCAAACTTGTTTCCGATAAGCTTGGAAATCCGATTCATTCGCTCGAGTTGATTTCCATAGGCAAAGCGAACGTAGAGATGATTGAGTTTGATGTAACGGAAAGAAACATCGTTGTTGGTCAAACATTAGAGAATATGGAATTGCCTGACCGAGCCTTAATTAATGCAATAATCCGTGACGGGGATGTGATCACCCCATATGGTCAAACAGAAATCAAAGCTGGAGATACTTTATATATCCTTGTAGCAAGAAAAAATAAAAGAGAAGTGAAGAAGCTTCTTGAAGCAATCAGAGAAGATGAAGGAGACCACGAAAAAAGCCGAGCTTAAGGCAGCTCGGCTTTTTTCGTAGCAGCTATGATATTTTGGGCGTTTCACTATGATATGAAGAATACAGTTATTATTATAGGTAAGATATAAGGCTTTGTAAACCTTTTCTAGAAAAAACATGTAATTTTTACTAGAGAAACAAGGGAAATCGAATATGGAATTGTACGTTCGACAATCTTCCTATACAATAAGAATCACCAAGGAGGGATGTACGGTGAACAAACGTATAGGTTTTATCGGTTGTGGTCAAATGGGGCAGGCGATGATTCAAGGCATGATCGATGCAGGCCTTGTGAAGGCGCGGGATATCGCTGCGACGGCTTTATCCGATGAAACGATTGACTTTGTGACTGATGAATACGGGATAAATATTTCCAATGAAAATAAACGAGTGGCAGGAGAGAGTGATCTGCTTTTCTTAGCTGTGAAACCTTACGTGTATCAGGGAGTCGTCCAGGAAATTAAAGATGAAGTACCTGAGGATACAGTGGTTGTCACCATCGCTGCCGGTATTACACTTGAGGCGATGAAAGAAGCCTTTGGTCGCAATGTGAAAGTGATTCGTTCCATGCCGAACACCCCTTCGCTTGTCGGAGCAGGTATGAGCGTTTTGTGCCCGAACGATTTCGTGACCAAAGAAGAATTAGCGGACGTGATGGAAGTGTTTGAAAGCTTTGGAGAAGCTGAAATCGTAGAAGAAAAATTGATGGATGCGGTTCCGGCCGTTAGTGGCTCTTCACCGGCTTTTGTTTACATGCTCATTGAGGCTATGGCAGATGCAGCTGTTCAACAAGGCTTCCCACGAGACAAAGCCTATAAAATGGTTTCCCAGACTGTCCAAGGGGCGGCTCAAATGGTCAAAGAGACCGGAAGACACCCTGGCGAGCTGAAGGATGCCGTCTGCACTCCGGGCGGTACAACCATTGCGGGTGTAACGAAGCTTGAAGAAGCGGGTTTCAGAAATGCGATCATTCAGGGGATGACCGCTTGCACAGAAAAATCCAAAGCATTATCAGAAGGAAGAAAATAAAGGGATGGCCGGGCTGTTACGTCCGGCTTCTTTTAAAATTGTGAAACATTTCGATCAATCAATCGTATTCATACACAGGGGGTGGAAGAATGGAACAGCAACCGACACAAAGAATATCACAGCGGGCACTAACGGTATGGCGCATTTATGGTTGGATTCAAGTAGGGATCATTCTTTTGTTGACCATCGGTTTGACCGTCACCGTTTTCTTATGGGATTGGCCGTGGTGGATTATTTTAATTGGACTCGGCATCGCTTTGCTGGAAGTCCTTTCATTTGTCTGGCTCGTGCCAAGCTTACGATGGAAAAGGTGGAGGTATGATGTCACTGAAACAGAGATCGATTTGCAGTACGGATTATTTATTGTGACACGTACGCTGGTCCCTATGGTCAGAGTTCAACATGTGGATACAGAACAAGGACCTTTACTTAGGAAATTCCGTTTATCCACGATCAGTATTTCTACGGCTGCGACGGTACATAAAATTCCGGCATTGGATGAGCAGGAAGCCGAGCGTCTACGTCAGTCCATCTCTTCCTTAGCAAGGGTGGCGGAAGATGATGTTTGAACCAAAAAGACTTCACCCGATCTCAGCTATCATTAACTTTGTGAAGACGTTAAAAGATGCCGCTCTGCCATTGATTATTGTACTCGTGTTAAATGGGAACATATTTAGTGGAGAAGTGGATTGGATTCCACTACTTATATGGGGTGGTGTGCTGCTCCTTGTTTTGGGGGCAGGGATTATTCGCTGGCTGCGCTTTACATACCGTATGGAAGAGGGAGAGCTGCGAATAGAATATGGTCTTATTTTCCGTAAAAAGAGGTACATCCCTATCGACCGAATTCAAAGCCTTGATTTCTCAGAGGGCATTTTTCATCGGCCTTTAAATCTTGTGAAAGTTTCGGTTGAGACAGCAGGCTCAACGGGGAATGAAAAAGCAGAGGCCGAATTGACAGCAATCCGGAAAGAAGAAGCAGATTCCTTGGAAGAAGCCATTTTTCAAGAGAAGAAACGTAGAAACGTAAGACCGGAGGACGACACTTGGGATACCGAAGAACCCCAAACAGAAATAGAAGAACAGAAGCGTGATAAGGTTTATGCCATGTCAATGAAGGAGATTGTGATGATGGCTGTCACTTCCGGAGGGGCTGGGGTAGTGATTTCCGGGGTAGCTGTCTTTTTCTCTCAATTTATGGACCTTTTGCCCGTAGGTACGATCTACAATGAACTCCTTGATTGGATTCAAATTGGCGTGCTGGTCATTGCCTTTACCGCTCTGGTCATCTTATTAGTGGCTTATGGGATATCGATTGTGATGACGATTGTAAGGTATGCCAACTTTTCTGTTTTTATTGACGAAGATGATTTGATTATTACGCGCGGATGGCTGGAGAAAAAGCAGATGACCATACCTTTGAATCGTATTCAAGGCGTTCGAATGGAAGAAAACTTAATTCGACAGCCTTTGGGGTACGCTTCTGTCACGTTAATCAGTGCAGGGGGATCGGTCTTAAAAAATGATGAGCATCAGTTACGCCTGCTGCCAATGATTAAAAAAGCAGAAGTGGGGGAAATCCTGACAAAAGTGCTTCCAGATTATGATGTGGTGGATAATTTTCATCGACCACCCAGGCGATCGTTGGTCCGTTACATTGTGCGACATTCATGGTTCGGCTTTTTAGCGGCGATTCCCATCAGCATCTTCTTTTTTCCTTATGGTCTGCTTTCCATTGTGGCGGGGTGCTTCTTGGCTGTGCTGGGTTGGCTTGCCTATCTTGACGCGGGGTGGAATATTCTTGAAGATCAGCTGACCTTACGATCGAGAGGAATCATCAAACAAACCTACTTTATGAAAAAGTACCGTATCCAAGCATCTTACGAAAAACAGACGTATTTTCAAAAAAGGAAATACCTCTCTAGCATAGAGGTCATGTTGACATCGGGAGGAGGCAGGTCACTCGCTTCCTGCTACTACCTAGAAAAAGCGGATACAGAAGAAATGATGGAGTGGTATAGAGTTAAGCGAGTAAGTGAAAAACCGTCAGAGGGATGATTCCTCTGACGGTTTTTTTATCCATCAACAATAAAAGCGAACATTTTTATTGTTTCTATTGATTTTTGTTCGTAAAAATAATATTATAATACACGTTGTAATTCTTATTGAAAGTTTGGTGTTTCCAAATGTTAAACAAATGGTTCCGATTAAATGAAAATCATACAGATGTCAAAACAGAGCTGCTTGCAGGATTAACGACTTTTTTGACGATGGTCTATATCGTTGTCGTTAACCCGGCGATTCTTTCAAGTGCAGGGGTGCCATTTGAACAAGTGTTCATGGCGACGATCATCGCGGCCGTCGTTGGTACGTTAATCATGGCCTTTGCTGCCAATTACCCTATTGCTATTGCTCCTGGTATGGGATTGAATGCTTATTTCGTTACAGAAGTTGTTCAACAGGATGTCAGTTATTCTGTTATTCTTGGAGCTGTTTTTGTTTCTGGTATATTATTTGTACTCCTTAGTCTGACAAGCTTACGTAAAACGTTGATTACAGCGATTCCTCCTTCATTGAAATATGGAATCACCTCAGGAATCGGTTTATTTATTGCCTTCCTTGGGTTAAGAATGTCAGGCATCATCGTTCCTAGTGAAGAGACGCTGGTAACGCTTGGTGACTTGACGGCACAAGGGCCGCTGTTGACTGTATTCGGACTTTTCTTCACGTTGATCCTCATCGCAAGAAACGTGACGGGTGGATTGTTCATCGGCATGTTTGTAACAGGCATTATCGGCTTTTTTACAGGCCAGCTTCAGCTTGAAGGCTTCATCGAAGCACCGCCAGCTCCTGTTTTCTGGGATATGGATATTGGAGCGGTATTCAGCAATGGCTTATATACGGTTATTTTCGCTTTCCTTCTTGTCACGATTTTTGACACGACAGGAACGATGATCGGTGTGGCGGAACAAGCTGGTTTCATCCGCAAAGATGGAAGCCTTCCAAGGGCGCGTGCTGCTTTAATGGCAGATGCGTCAGCTACAACCGTTGGGGCTATGTTCGGAACGAGTCCTTCATCCGCATATATTGAATCTTCTTCAGGGGTAGCAGCAGGAGGGCGAACAGGCTTAACGACAATGGTCGTTGCAGTATTGTTTATTTTATCCATGTTTTTCGCCCCTATCGTTGGAGCAGTATCCGGCTTACCAGCGATTACAGCTCCTGTACTAATTATCGTCGGTTGCTTTATGATGGGTGGACTTGCAAAGGTGAACTGGGGGTCTTTCGATGATGCTTTCCCAGCCTTTATCATCATCCTTTCCATGCCACTCACATCCAGTATTGCAACAGGGATCTCTTTTGGCTTTATTACGTATCCATTGTTAAAACTTGTTACCGGAAAAGGGAAAGAAGTGCATTGGATGTTATATATGTTCGCGATTATTTTCATCTTACAAATGGTCTTTTTCCCAGGCCACTAACCCCATCAAGCCCTATGGCAATCCAGCCATAGGGCTTCTTTTGTTATTAAAGTAAATGGCAGGTTTCTTGAAGACTCAGTTTCGAGACTTTTGTAGAGAGCATGGGGGCTGCGGGGAATAGCTCGCTTTCCGCGGGAGCGCGGTGAGCCTCCTCGGACTGCGTCCTGTGGGGTCTCACCCTGCACTTTTTTCCCGCAGGAGTCTCGCCATTCCCCTCCGCCCCTTTTACAAGAAAGATTCTCGAAACCACTCCCCGAATAATCAGCTAGTCAATTAAATTGGGAGCATAAGGATAAAATCCCCATGCCCAGGTATTTGGACTCTGAGAGCTTAATACAGAGCGTTTTATGCTTTTCCAATCGGGATAGCAGGAGACAATCCAACTTGGTAAAGGGGTTCGTTTCACACATATCGAATGGGGTGGTTGGGAAGCTGCGAGACTCCCGTGGGAGAAGGAGATAGGCGAGATCCCGCAGGACGCAGTCCGAGGAAGCTCGGCGCTCCCCCACAGGAAAGCGAGTTGCTTCCCAGCCACCCCTGATTCCCATTTTGGCAAACGAAACCCGAAAGCATCTCGAAACTGAGTCTTCCACAATCGGGAGCTTTAGTGGGAGGGGATTTTTTTGTGGAGAGGATTTGTTTGGTATATTCCATTTTATCCGTGGCAAATTAAGGTTAGGTGATGCGAAAATGGGAATCTTTACGCGATTTTTTAAGAATAACCGCGATAAGGTAATAGATCGTCATATGTCCGAACCATCAGGTGAGAAAGAAATACCCAGCTCAAGAAAGTTGTCTGAGAACGTCAAGTATATTTTGGATGCTTTTCATAACACGAATGATTTGAAAATACGCGTTTTGAAAAAAGGTAATGCGGCTCTTTTATATTTTGAATCTTTAGCTGAACACGAAAAAATCCATGAAAAGATTTTTGCACCCATTGAAATGGGACATACCGATAATGTTTTCCATCTGCCGAATGCAAAGCAGACCATTGACTTAGAAGAAGCTGTACGAACGCTGTTACGAGGTCATGCCCTTTATATAGAAGAAGGGAAGAGGGAAATCGCACAGTTCAGTGTGACCTCTTCATTTGGTCGGACACCTGAGGAACCACAAAATGAAAAGGTGGTTCGAGGCGCCCATGATGGTTTTGTGGAAAACATGATGACAAACATCAACCTCATCCGCAAAAGGGTAGAACACAGAGATTTAACCATTAAATACTTTAAGTTGGGTAGGAAGACGAACACGAATGTGGCTGTCATGTATATGGATGGAATCGCGGATCCTACGCTTGTTCAGGAGGTAGAGACCCGATTACATTCCGTTGATTCAGATATGATTCATAGTCCTGGACATGTGGAAGAATTTATTGAAGATCAGTCGAACTCTCCGTTTCCTCAAATGTTGAATACAGAAAGGCCTGATCGTGTGGCAGCTAATTTAGTTGAGGGGAGAGTCGCCATTTTGTCGGAGGGGAGCCCTACAACTCTTATTGCCCCCGCCACTTTTTTTATGTTTTATCAGGCGCCGGATGATTATAATATGCGATGGTTCACAGGCACGTTTGTCCGTCTGATACGACTCTTCAGTTTCGTGATCGCTGTGAGTTTACCAGCCTTTTATATTGCAGTAGTGAGTTTCCACTTCGAGGTCATTCCTGATGAACTAATTATTCCGGTCAAAGCATCCATAAATGAAATAGCCTATCCACCCATATTAGAAGCCCTTGTAATGGTTATTATCATTGAACTAATCAGGGAAGCCGGGATACGATTGCCTGCTCCCATTGGCCAGACCATTGGTATTGTTGGTGGTCTTGTCATCGGAGACGCGGTGGTACGTGCGGGACTTGTATCTAACTTGATGGTTATAGTTGTGGCATTGACCGCTATTGCTTCTTTCGTGGTCCCTTCCAATGAATTGAGTACAGCTCTCAGGTTGTTAACTTTCCCGCTGATCCTACTCGCAGGAACGATCGGCTTTATTGGGATTGTATTTGGAATGTTATTCATACTGACACACCTGACACGTCTTCAGTCTTTCGGTGTTCCTTATTTTGCGCCTCTTGCACCGTTAAGTCTGGTTGACTTGAAAGATACGTTTGTCCGTTTGCCCATGTATATGATGAAGCTTAGGCCGAAGGATGCTCATGCAGTTAAACCCATAGCTTTGGACCCTTCAAGGGAGTGGAGAAACCGTGATGAACAAAACCAATCAAAACAAGGAAAAGGAGGAAGTCAAGCCTCCACAACAACCGACACAAAAAAATGAACGGAAGCTATCGCGCAGACAATATTTTTTCATTATTATCCAAACCCAAATTGGAGTGGGCGTTCTGTCCGTTCCATTTGAACTGCACAGTGTAGCTAAGCAGGATGGCTGGATTTCTCTTTTGTTAGGAGCAATAGCCATCCAAGTGTTGCTTATAGGAATTTGGATTGTTGCAAAGAACTTCCCACAAGATACATTATTTACTATGAATGATAAGTTGTTTACAAAATGGATTGGAAGACCAATCTCCATTTTGTTCATCCTGTACTTTGTCGGTGTAGGGACACTTATCATCTTGTTATTCTGCCGGATGATCAATATATGGGTTTTACCGAATACCCCTTTATGGGTCACGGCTTCTTTAATGATAACTGTTTGTATGTATATGGTTCACGGTGGGTTGATCGTGCTTGGGCGGATGTACACCATGCTTTCTATATTGATCGTGTTTTTGCTCATTCTTGTAGCCTTCGGAGCAAAAGAGATGAGTATTATGTACCTATTTCCTATCTTAGAAACTGGATGGGGGAAGGTATTTTCCGGCATCAACCAAGCCATTTTTTCCTATTTTGGTTTTATTGTGACGTTGGTTATTTTTTCGAAGGTGGAAGGAACGAACAAACAGAAGTTGAAAACCATAGTTTTTGCTCACTGGTTTGTGACACTCTTTTATTTGTTTACGGTTCTTGCAAGTTTTACCTTTTTCAGTACCAGTGAACTTCCACTAGTTCCTGAACCTGTTTTGTATATGTTGAAATCGTTCTCTCTCCCGGTTGTAGCCCGAATCGACTTGTTTTTTATTACGATATGGGTGATTAATGTGGCCACCACATTTGCGACATATCTTTACTTGTCGAGTATCGGCTTATCGGATTTGTTCAATAAACAGTTATCAACAAAATTTATTGTGGTGATCGGTTTCGTTATATTTACCATTAGTATGTATATCGGTTTGGATATCAAAAAAATGGAAAACTTCAACAAAGTGGTGACCTATTCTGGTTACGTATTTTCTGTAACTCTTCCATTAATTATGGTTCCTTTAAGTTTTTGGAGGAGGGATAAAGATAAGAGGGCGGGAGCATCATGAAAAAGTATTGGATTGTCGTTATGGCAAGTCTCATATTCCTCACGGGTTGCTGGGATGAAAAACAGTTTAAAAATGTTAAACTTGTGCTCTCACTAGGATTCGACCAAGGAGAAGAGGGACAAATTGTACAGACCGTTTCTATCCCTACGGTCAACAGAGCTTCTGAGGGACCGGGTAGTGAGATTCTGCAAGTAATATCAACTTCTGCCAATACCCCTTTGCAAGCAAGAAACAAAATTGACCGCATGATATCGGAGTCCTATGATCCATCTAAAGTGAAAGTAGTCGTATTAGGGGAAGACCTTGCGATGAAGAACATCTACCCGATCCTTGATGACATGTATCGAAACTCTCGCAGCAACTTGAATGCCTATCTCGCTGTTGTCGAAGAAGGGACAGCCAAAGATGTGATAAGTATGAATCATACGGGAGCAACAAGAATCAGCAACTATGTCGGAGGCATGTTGGAAGCTGCTATTTCATCCACTCATGCAACTGGTGAAAATCTTCAGCTGCTATGTGCTGAATTGTTAGAACCTGGAATTGATTTCTCTGTCCCTATGCTGAAAATAGAAGATGAAGGGAACTTGCTTACTTTTAGTGGTATGGGGTTGTTTCATGATAAAGCGTACACAGGCGAAAAAATTGATGCAGAACAAACGACGATGTATATGCTGTTGCAGGGAGTTAAGGGAAGGGTCGCCCGTTTGACGGAAAAAATTGATGATAACAAAAAAGAAGAAATTTTGGATTATGTTACTGTGAATGTGGCACAAAACGACCGTAAAATGAAAATCGAAAATAAAGATGGAGAAATCTCAGTAACTATTGACCTGGATATGAAAGTAAAGATTGTAGAATATCCTTCTGATCACTTGTACGTAAAAGGGAGAGTTGAGGAAATCGGTAAAAAGCTATCAGAAAGACTAACAGAGGAGTCTCTAGATATTATCGCTCAGCTTCAAGATGCGAACAGTGATGTTTTTGGTATTGGAAGAAGAGTAAAAGCCTATCACCCAGATGCTTGGAGAGAATTGAAATGGGAGGAAGAATACCCGGAAATATCCATTGAACCGAGCGTGAAGGTGGAAGTCATCCAGCATGGAATCATTAATTAAATTTTTTTCATCTATGTGAAACCTTTTTGGGAGTCATCTCGTCTCTATATTAGAAACAAGTAATGACGGGGGAAAGCAGTGTGTGGAAAAGATTTGGTGTGTTAATTTTCTGTTTGGTGGCAATCAGTGCTTGTAATAATAAAACTCATGCGGTGCCTAGTGGATACCATTCTTACAATGTAGAAAAGGTGTCTTCGGCTGTGGAACAATTAGACTTTCAACCTGAGCTTCCTGAGTACATTCCTATACCTATGATCAGTGTTGTGACAGACATTTATCAGGATGGAGGTTCAAAGTTGATGGACTTGAGTTTTTATACGCCTGATAATGATCTGCTGACCATACAATTTTCTCAAGGGGAAATTAATACTCCGTGGATAGATCCGGAAGAGCTTTCCATCCTTGAAGATCTAGACGGCTTATACGAAAATAACCGCTTTTCCAAGAAACTAACTTGGACAAAAGATGGTGTGACGTATTTAATGACTTACCGCGCCAGTGTGGCGTCTGAAGAAGGTAATGAACAGAGTGTGACACGACAACAATTGGTTGAAGTGGCCCGCTCGTTTCATTCATAAAATGATTATACCTCCCCTATGGTATAGCACCCACCGATTGACCACCGGTGGGTGCGTTTTAATTTCTAAACTTTTCCTTTATATACATAATTTTATCTGTAAGAGCCACACTACATCTGACACTAAAAAAGGAGTGAGAGCACTTGAAAGTATGGATGTGGTTTGGCGCTATCATTTTTGCTGCGGTGTTGTTTGTTCAAACCCCTCAAATGACCCAAGCAGCAACGGATACTTACACAGTTAAGAGTGGGGACACATTATGGAAGATCTCAAAAAAATACAAAATCGGTTTGAGTGAAATCATCAATGCAAACCCACAGTTCAACAATCCTGATCTGATTTATCCGGGAGACAGGGTAACGATTCCTCTGAAAGGGGACATCAAATCAGTCGAAAGCCAAGTCATTGACTTGACGAACCAGGAAAGAGCGAAAAACGGTCTCCCTGCTTTGAAAGCCAACTGGCAGTTATCACGTGTGGCCCGTTACAAGTCCAGAGACATGGCGAATAAAAATTATTTCTCCCACACATCTCCTACCTACGGTTCACCATTCGATATGATGAGAGACTTCAATATCTCTTACAATCGTGCAGCAGAAAACATTGCTGCAGGTCAAAGAACGCCACAGGAAGTGGTCAATGGATGGATGAATAGCCCGGGGCATAGGAAGAACATTTTAGATCCGAATTTAAGACAAATCGGCGTAGGATACGCAGAAGGCGGAAGCTACGGTCATTATTGGACCCAGATGTTTATATCGCAATAAAAGGAGGGGCTGTCGTTCTGGTGAATGCGACAGTCCTTTTGTTGTGCCCTTTACAATTATCTAAAATTTAAGTATGATGAATGAAGCATTTGATAATGATTATCAATAACAATGGAGGTATTACATATGAAGAAAAGCTCACTCTCGTTAATTATGCTTGCTCTTATCCTTTTTGTTAGTGCATGTGGAAGTTCTTCTGATGATCAAACTTCAGAAGATTCAAAGGATGAAAGCAGTGAATCCACGGAAGATACACGCGTCATTGAACATGAAATGGGAGAGACCGAAATTACAGGTCAGCCTGAGAAGGTCGTTGCTCTTGAGTTTTCATTCGTTGACAACCTTGCTTCCTTGGGAGTTTCTCCTGTCGGCATCGCAGACGATGATGATTCAGAACGCATCATCGAACCGATTCGTGAAAAAATCGGTGACTATACATCTGTAGGTACAAGAAAGCAGCCTTCCTTAGAAGTCATCAGTTCCCTTCAACCTGACTTGATCATCGCGGATATGAAAAGACACAAAGATATCTATGATCAGTTGTCTGATATTGCTCCGACGATTATACTTCCTTCTCTAGCAGCTGATTATGAAGGCATTATTTCAAGTTTTGAAACCGTATCAACAGCGATGGGTATGGAAGAGAAAGGTGAAGAAGTTCTAGCCGATCATGAGGCGAAAATGGAAGAGCTTCGAGCGCAGGTACCTGAGGACGAGGAGCGTACCGTCCTTCCTGCAGTAGTAGCGGACAGTGGTTACTTCGCACACAACATGGAATCTTACACAGGTTCTTTATTGGAATCTATTGGTTTGAAAAACGCGATCCAAAGTGGGGACGAACGTTACAATAAAATCAACTTGGAACAAGTGGTTGAGTTCAATCCAGATGTAATGTTCCATATGGTCGCTGGTGATCAAACGGTTGTTGATGAGTGGGAAAGCAATGAATTGTATCAGGGTATTTCAGCTGTGGAAAATGGAGAGGTCCACGAGGTCGACCGTAACATGTGGTCCCGTTTCCGAGGATTAATTTCATCTGAGAAGATTCTAGAGGACGCCATCAACTATTTATATGAAGAATAACTGTTCAAAGAGCGGAGGGAGTCCCTTCGCTCTTTCCTTTTTACCAGAAGACGCTTTCCTATCGTTTGTGGTATGGTGAAAAGAGTATGTAGATAGGAGAATTCAAGTGCAGCACTTATCTGAGCAATCATCTGTAGTTAAATATAAAATGGTCCTTTTTTTTCTGTTAGGAATCCTCATCCTCATAGCAAGTTTTATTGCGAGCTTAAGTATTGGTGCCTATGCCATTCCCTTTGCTGATGTATTGAAACTTCTGTTTTCCCCTGATGATGGGAAAGCCGCTTCCATTATTCATACCATTCGTTTACCAAGGGCTCTTGTAGGAATTATTGTCGGTGCCTGTTTAGCTATTGCGGGAGGGATCATGCAGGCCATTACAAATAACCCTTTAGCTTCCCCTCAAGTGTTCGGTGTCAATGCAGGAGCGTCGTTAATGGTGGTTGCCGGAGTGGTTCTCTTTCCAGGGCTTGGTTCTTCCACGCTCGTATATTTCGCATTCTTGGGGGCAGCCGTCGGGGGAGCGATTGTCTATTCGCTCTCTTCTACAGGTGGAGGGATGACGCCGGTTAAATTAGCATTGGCAGGGATTACTGTCCACTTGTTTCTTTCCTCTTTAATTGAAGGCATCGTCCTTTTTCATGAAACATCAACGGAGGATGTTCTCTTTTGGCTTGCCGGGGGCATTGATGGTCGCAACTGGGCTGATGTCCGCTTGATGATTCCCTGGTCATTGACCGGGCTCATCGGAGCACTATTTCTAGGCAAAGGTTTGACGATTCTTGGATTAGGTGACGATGTAGCAAGAGGGTTGGGACAGAGAATTGGGTGGATCCGGGTTTCATCAGCCATCTTAGTCATCCTATTAGCCGGCATTTCGGTGGCTGTAGCTGGTCCCATCGGTTTTGTAGGCTTGATCATACCAAATATTGTACGAAAACTTATAGGATCAGATTACCGTGTGGTTCTCCCTGTGTCAGCCGTTTTTGGCGCCGCATTATTGACCATCTCGGATGTGCTGTCCAGGTTCATTTCATTTCCCGCAGAGTCGCCGGTGGGTATTGTAACAGCACTACTCGGAGCTCCATTTTTCTTATACCTGGCTAGTAAGGGAGGGAGAGCAGCATGAGCTTAAAAAAAATGCACCCGATAACGATTATTATTTCCCTTTCCATACTCGTCTTGTTAGGAGCCTTTCTTTCCATTGGTGTCGGTGCTGTTTGGATTCCGCCTGATTCCATTTACAACTATTTTGTTGGAACGGATGCAGGAGGCAGCGGGTACATCATTGAGAATTTTCGTTTGCCCCGGATCATTATGAGCCTGTTGGTAGGAACAGGGCTAGGGATATCCGGCGCCATACTACAGGGGATTATCCGGAACCCTCTTGCTTCTCCGGATGTCATTGGGATTACCAAAGGTGCCGGATTTGCAGCCGCCGCTGTGATTATCCTGTTTCCTTCCTTACCTGTGATCGGCCTTCCGATTGCCGCATTTGCAGGAGCGGGGGTAGTCACATTCGGCCTTTATCTTTTCGCTTTTAAAAGAGGCGTCCAGCCAGCGACCCTTGCTCTTATCGGTATTGCGTTAGGAGCGATTTGTCAGGCGGGAATTCAGTTTCTGACGGTTAAATTTCCGTTGGAGACGAATGCAGCACTAGTCTGGTTGACCGGAAGCTTATGGGGGAAGGATTGGACAGATGTATGGCTGCTGCTGCCTTGGATTGTGATTGTTGGTCCGATTACGCTTTTTCTAGCACCAAAGCTTGATGTTCTTAGTCTTGGAGACGATGTCGCAGAAGGGCTAGGCGAACCTGTTCGAAAAGCAAGACTGCTATTATTGATCGTAGCAGTGATTCTTGCAGGTGCCTCCGTAGCAGTGGTCGGTACACTCGGATTCGTCGGGTTAATTGCTCCGCATATTGCCCGCCAATTGGTAGGGAACAAGCATATCTATCTGCTTCCTGTTTCAGCGCTAACAGGAACGTTCCTCTTAATGGTTGCTGATAATTTAGGGCGAGGTTTGTTTCCGCCTACAGAAGTCCCTGCAGGAATTTTTACTGCTGTGATTGGAGCCCCGTACTTTTTATTCTTATTGAGAAAAATGCAGAAGTCATAGAAAAAGAAACGCTTTTCGCGTTTCTTTTTTTATGTGTACAAGTGTATACCCATCTGACAAAATTTTATTAAGATCCTTAAAAGAGGATAAACCCTTATAAATAAAGGCATATTAATGCATAGGATGACTAGCATGTCATGATTTGTTATTTATTACATACAAATAAACCTTGCATGACGTCTGACAACCTGATAAAATCCATAGTGGAATTACTTGATGTAAGCATTTTCATAAATACTTTATTTTACAATTAGGGGAGGACTTATTGTGGGTATTCTTTTAGGAATTCTTGCTGTTGCGATCATTCTTGGAATCGCTTTTCTGATGTCCAACGATCGTAAGAACATTAACTACAAAGGTATAGGGGTTATGATTGTCGTTCAGTTGCTGATTACGGCATTCATGTTCAACACGACTATCGGAAAACTCATTATTGACGGGATTTCCGCCGGATTCAACAAGCTCATTGAATTTGGAACGGTCGGTGTTAACTTCGTACTAGGTGGCGTAGAAGTAGGAGAAAACGGCGTGTTCTTCTTCAACGTTCTACTTATCATCATTTTCTTCGCAACCATTCTTTCTGTATTGACCTATCTGAAGATCTTGCCATTTATTATTAAATATCTTGGTTGGGGACTATCTAAGATTACTGGCTTGCCGAAGGTTGAATCTTTTAACGCAGTAAACAGTATTTTCTTCGGTCAGTCCGAAGCTTTGATTGCGATTAAGTCACAGTTCCACAACTTGAATGATAACCGTTTATATATTGTCAGTGCTTCCGCTATGGGATCTGTATCTGCATCGATTGTGGGTGCGTACCTTGGAATGCTGCCAAGTCAATATATCCTTGTTGCTCTTCCGTTAAACATGTTCAGTGCCTTGATTGTTTCATCCATCATCGCACCGGTTAAAGTTTCTAAAGAAGAGGACAAAGTTGATATTCAAGACGTTTCCAATGCGAAAAGTTTCTTTGAAGCCATGGGTAATGGGGCCCTTGATGGTGGTAAAATCGCTTTGATCGTTGCATCTATGCTGATTGCTTTCATCGCTTCACTTGAACTTGTGAACTGGGTGTTCGGAGCAGTATTCAACGGCTTTACACTTCAAGAACTGCTTGGTTATATCATTGCTCCTATTGGATTGCTAATGGGTATTCCAGCTGCTGAAGTCGTCGACGCTGGTGCAATCATGGGTACGAAAATCGTAACGAACGAATTCGTAGCGATGCTTGAGTTCTCTAATATGCTTGATAGCGTATCTGAGAAAACAGTCGGTATTGTAACAGTCTTCCTTACAAGTTTCGCTAACTTCTCCTCGATCGGTATCATTGCTGGTACTGTTCAAGGTATTGATGCGGAAAAAGGTGGACGAGTATCTGGTTTCGGTATGAAACTTCTTATCGGTGCCACGCTAGGTTCTATGCTTTCTGCAACAATTGCAGGATTATTCCTATAAAGTGCCGAAAAGTCTGAATGGAGGGTTTCCTCCATTCAGGCTTTTTTTGTTTTTAAGCATTCGCCGGTTTATCCAACCTTGAATAAGGAACAGGAAAAGTCGTAGACTCTATTTCAAAGGAGAGAGGTTCATGGATCGTCATAAGCTCTATATTAATGGAGAATGGATAGACACCAATGATCAACTGGACGTATGGAACAAATACACACAGGAAACCTTTGCGCAGGTGGCTAAAGCGTCTGAGAAAGAAGTTGATGCAGCCATTGAAGCAGCGACACATGCGTATAAACATCATGCCATGTCTCCTTACGAACGCTTTGAACGATTAAAACGTGTGAGTGAATTATTGAAAGAGAACCAGGAGGACATGGCAAAAGTCATCACTATGGAAGCCGGGAAGCCGATCAAACAAGCGTTAACCGAATTGGACCGGGCAGCTCAGACTTTTGAATTGGCAGCAGAAGAAGCGAAGCGGATCCATGGAGAAGGTGTTCCGGTAGAGGCAGCGCCAGGGTCTGAAAACCGTATGGCTTTTACGATCAAGGTCCCAGTGGGAGTTGTCGGAGCCATCAGCCCTTTCAATTTTCCTGTTAACCTTGTCGCACATAAAATAGCACCTGCTATAGCGGCAGGGAATGCGGTGGTTTTGAAGCCTGCAAGTAAGACACCAATTTCCGCATTGAAATTGGCCGAGTTGTTTGAAAAAGCCGGATTTCCTAAAGGTTTTCTTAATGTGGTGGTTGGTTCAGGGTCCACGGTCGGAAATCAAATGATCAAAGATGAGCGAATCAACCTTTACACGTTTACAGGAAGTGCAGAAGTCGGGCTGAAGTTAAAACAAAATACAGGTCTGAACAAACTCGTTCTGGAGCTTGGAAATAACTCACCAGTCATTATCGATAAAGAAGCAGACCTTGATGCAGCTGCAGAAAACGTAGCTGCTAAAAGTTATGCTTTTGCCGGGCAAGTTTGTATTTCTGTCCAACGATTGTATGTACATGAAGAGGTTCGTGAAGTATTTCAGGACAAGTTCATCCAAGCCATTGAAAAGTTGAATGTAGGTGACCCGAACGATCCTAAAACTGATGTCGGTCCTATGATAAGCGAGGAAGAAGCCAAGCGTGCAGAACAATGGGTGGAGGAAGCAAAGGCAGCAGGGGCAAAAGTCATCCACGGTGGCAGTCGTGAGTCCGCTTTATTTCACCCTACGGTTTTAACAAATGTAAAACCAGATATGAAAGTCGTCTGCGAAGAAATATTTGCTCCCGTCGTGAGCATCATTCCATTTTCCGACCTTTCATCTTGTATCGAAGAAGTCAATGACTCCCCCTATGGCCTTCAAGGTGGTATATTCACCCAGAACCTTGATACCGCTTTTTACGCAGCGAAAAATGTTGAAGTGGGCGGTTTGATGGTTAATGACTCCTCCCAATACCGGGTTGATCTCATGCCTTATGGTGGTGTGAAAGACAGCGGATGGGGCAAAGAAGGCCCGAAGTACACGATCGAAGATATGACAGAAGAACGTTTAATCGTTCTTAACTTAAAACAATAATTATTAACCATAAACCAGAAAGAAGCGTCCTCACCCAGGACGCTTCTTTTCATATTCAAGATACCCTCCCTTTTTGTGGAAGACTCAGTTTCGAGACAATTGGATGGTTCTATGGGCTCCGGGAAACGATTCATTCCCCGCAGCCCCATCCACTCACCAAAAGTTTTGAAACTGAGTCTTCAACAATCTTGCCCGTTTGTTTAATGATCTTTTCTAGGAAGTGGTACTGATTTGGGTGTTTCTTTTTTGGATGTACAGCATACGGATGAGGAGGGTGATGGCTCCTGCGGTCAGACCGATGGTCAAGCTTAACCAGTATCCGTAAGGCCCAAGGGCCGTATAATTCGCAAGCCAGTACCCACTCGGTAAACCAATGCCCCAATAAGAAATGAACGCCATAACAAGCGTAATGTTCACATCCTTATATCCGCGGAGAATCCCTTGCAGAGGTGCTCCGAATCCATCCGACAGCTGGAAGAATATAGCATAGATGATAAAATTCTTAGTCAATTCAATAACCCTTTTATCTGTGCTGTAGAGTCTTGCGATCGCATCATCGAACAAAAATAAAATCAGACCTGCAAAGACGCTCATCATTACAGCTGATGCAATTCCTAAATAAGAATAAGTTCTCGCTTCTTTGTGTCTTTCTGCCCCGACTTCAAAGCCAACAGCAATGGTTAATGCAAAGGCGATACTCAAAGGGATCATATAAAGAAGGGATGCAAAGTTGATGGCTGCCTGATGAGCAGCGATCGTACTCGTGTCGTAAGCCGTCATAAAAAAGGTGACGGCTGCAAAAATGCTCGTTTCAAAAAAGATGGCAAAACCGATGGGAATGCCAATTTTTAATTGTGCCCACCACTCTTTCCAATCAGGAGAAATCCACGACTGGAAAATATTATAAGCTTTTAGTGGGCGGAGTTTGTGAATGATGCTTGTAAGGATGACTAATGATACCCAATAGGTAAGAGCAGAAGCTACTCCTGCCCCGATCCCTCCCAGTTCAGGAGCACCCAGCCGACCAAAGATGAACATATAATTGAAAAGGACATTGATTGGGAGTGTCATCAGTATAACGGCCATTGAAACTTTGGTTTGACCTAGGGCATCTACAAATGACCGAAGGATGTTGAAGACAAACAAGGGGACAATCCCGATTCCCAGTGTTATTAAGTAATATTTTGCTACATGCCGGACTTCTGGAGTGATATCTAATAAAGACAAGATCGGATCCAATAAAAAGAACCCGAGTGTTCCTATTCCTCCTGCCAAACAAATGGATAAATAAATCCCTTGTTTAACGGAATAAGTGATTTCATTTTCTTTCTTAGCCCCTTTTAATTGAGCGACAATTGGGGAAATAGCCATGAGGATGCCATTCAATCCTGTGAAAACAGGCATCCATATGCTTGACCCTATCGCTACTCCTGCCAGTTGATCAGGGCCGGATTGACCTGCCATGATCGTATCGAAAAAGTTCATCAGGTACATCCCAATTTGTGTGATCAGGATCGGAATGAGGATGACGATGAACAGTTTGATTTTTTCTTTTAAAGTTTTTGTTTCATACATAGGCCACACTCTTTTCTGGTACAATTCTCTTTAGAGGAATACGAGGATTATAGCATAGTAACACATCCAGAATTACTTAAGAAGCCCTCTGAAAGGACGTTGATTAACATATGAGTCAAAAAAGGATTTTATTTACAGGTGGAGGGACAGCGGGACACGTCATCGTGAACCTGGCGCTTATTCCAGAATTTCAGAAACAAGGATATACTGTCGATTACATTGGATCCTATAGTGGGATTGAAAGAAATTTGATTGAGCCGTTAGATGGAGTCACCTACCACGGCATCTCAACAGGAAAACTGAGAAGGTACATGTCGAAGGAAAACTTCAAGGATCCTTTTAAGGTGTTGAAAGGATTAGCTCAATCTCTCCGCATTATCCAGAAACGGAAGCCACAGGTCATTTTTTCAAAAGGGGGATTTGTCTCCGTACCTGTCGTCATGGCGGCACGATTGAAGAGCGTTCCGACCGTTATTCATGAATCGGATTATACGCCGGGTCTGGCCAATAAACTATCCTTCCCGTTTGCAAAAAAAATCCTGGCTACTTTTCCTGAAACAATGAAACATCTGCCGGAAGGAAAAGGTGAATATATCGGGGCCGTAGTCCGCGAAGAACTGTTTGAAGGAGACCGCTCTAAAGGTTTAGCACTGTGTGAATTCCACAAGCAGAAACCTGTGGTTATGGTGATGGGAGGCAGTACAGGGTCGAAGAGAATCAATGATGCGATCCGCGATAATTTAGATGAATTGCTCCAGGAAGTTCAGATTGTTCACATCTGCGGGCAAGGGCACAAAGACACGTCCATTAACAGACGTGGATACGCTCAGTTCGAATATGTCCAAGATGAGCTGAAGGATTTGTTTGCTGCTACGGACTATATCGTCTCCAGAGCAGGATCAAACGCTATATTTGAGTTTTTAGCTTTAAAAAAACCGATGCTTCTCATCCCATTATCAAGAAAAGCAAGCCGAGGAGACCAAATTTTGAATGCAGACTCTTTTGTTAAACAGGGCTATGCGATGAAACGGGAGGAAGAAGAACTCACAAATGAAACATTATTAGAGGACCTCCGTCAACTCATAGACAATCGCGAGCAGATTCTTGAATCCATGCAAAGTTATCAAAGTGAACAAACGAAGGAAAAAGTGATGGACATCATCCAAAGTCATGAAAGGAAAAAGTAAGGGATTCTTCTTATAGAACAAGTGACGTAGAAGTGAATGTCACACAAGAATAGTTGCTCTTTCATTCATCATCATTTTTCCATTTTTATGAAAAAGTTAACGCTTCCCCTTTTAAGTGATTTGTATAAAGGGAATAGAAAAGTGAACAAATCCATTTACTAAGTCCAATGGTTCCAAATCATAGACTTAGAAGAGGAGAGGCTGAATGATGAAGGCATCTATAGAAGCCAATATCAGACATCCGAGAGAACTGAGAGATGTCCGACGTAAATATTCACCATATCTTGCCAAATACTACGGGAACGATCAACTTCTTGTGGATGCATCGATTACCGAAGCTGTATGGAATGCATGGGCCCATGGCCATCAGGAGAGAACAGATTATCCCGTCTTATTGAAAATCCACTTTCTTCATTCACGGTTACTCGTCAGGGTCTACGATCATGGAGAGGGATTTGACTGGAGGCCTTATCAGGTCACAGGTGATATGAAGCACTGGTTCCCAAGTGTGGAAGACTTGGATGAGAGTGGACGTGGAATTACGTTAATGCTTAGAGTTATGGATGTTTTAAGATATAATGAAAAGGGCAACGAGTGTTTGCTAATGAAAAAATATCTCAATCAGGAGTAGATTTCGTGAACACAAACATCTGTCGGTATTGTTTCAAAAAAATTCAGGACCGTGACGAGCTTGTCACAGCATCCAACTGGTTCAGAATACGCCCTTATCATTACCGTTGCTTTGAACTGTTAGAGCAGGACACGAGGACCATTGCAGGAGCATGGACTCCTATTAATGGAAGAGTTGGACTTGTGACTGTTTTTCTCATGCTTGTTCTGGCCATCGTTCTTCTTTTTACCAACCTTCTTGGGAGAATCGGGGATTTGGTAGGGTTTCTGGCCTTATACCCTGTACTTTTGCGTATTCTTTCTTTCTTCATATTTGAGATGCATCTGCCGAAATATGTGGAGAACAAAAACAGACCCTAGGGTGCTTTTTTAATAGCAGTTTAGTTTAGGTGTAAGCGCAAAACAAAGCGCATCCTTAAACTAAACTGCTTTTTATTTTTTCTTACATCATGCTAGTCCGAGCCCTTACATGCGACGACTTTTGTGACGGAACCTACATTACATAAAACGATATCATTAATGATTGCGCTTCCAACGTGGTTATGGTATCTTATTGATTCGTTGCTTTGAAATACTGCATGAGGGCCAGCGCTCACACGTCATTCCATTAGAAGAATGTTCTGTGAACCGTGCAGAACAAAAAGAAGGAGGAATGACTCAAATGACGGAACGGCATCCGGAATTTGAAAAAGAACGAAACCGGCTGTCCTTTACAAGAACGTATATGGACAGACTGATCACCTCACAGGAAACGGGGCAGGAATCACTGAAGAAGCGTCAGGAAGACACCCTTGAGAACCTCAGCTTCAAAGACAGCAGTCTTAGGTATCAGGAAATGCTTTCTCATGCGAATTTCATGAAAATGTCCAAAGAACAACTGGAGAACCTCAAACATCTACGAAACAAACCGTATTTTGCCCGCATCGATTTTCATCAAGAAGAAAAGCCCGATCGAGAAATTTTTTATATTGGTAAGACGTCATTATTTGACCGGGAAACTCAGTACCCTATCATTTTGGATTGGCGTTCCCCTCTAGCGAATATCTATTACGAAGGCCGTCTGGGGAAAGTGAGTTACGAAGCGCTTGGAGAAAGATACGAAGGAGATGTTTCCTTAAAAAGACAGTATCAGATTGAAGATGGGGAGCTGTTGGATTACCGCGATATCGACCTTACCACAAAGGATGAATTGCTTCAGGATTCGTTAGCTCAGAATGCAGATAAGCGTTTGACGGAAATTGTATCCACCATTCAAGAAGAGCAAAATAGAATCATTCGTGCAGACTTACGGAAGCCGATTATTGTGCAAGGGGCCGCAGGGAGTGGAAAAACAACGATTGCTCTTCATAGAATCTCTTATTTTCTATACACAATGAAAGAAATCTTCCGTCCAGAAGAGATGCTCATTCTTGCTCCCAACCGCTTGTTTATTCAGTACATCTCTGAAGTTTTGCCGGAACTTGGGGTGGATCGGGCGAGACAGACGACCTTTACCGATTTTGTTCAACAGGCTACTGGGATTCGTCTGCCTGTCGTCACTCAGCATGAGGTGCTTATGAATGCGGTGGAAAAATCCGGGGAGCGCAGTTCTATTGAAGGAGCACGGCTGAAAGGATCGAAAAGATTCAAAGAAATCCTGGATCGCTATCTGCAAAAATGGAAGAAGTCCTATAAAGTAAAAAATGATTTCACGCTCGCAGGGTTTAAGATTAAAAGTGCAAAAGCCATCAACCGTTTGTTCTTTGAAGAATACAGCTATTTTCCTTACGAGGTACGTGTTCAGAAAATTAAGTCTGTATTGCAAAGTGAATTGAAACGAAAAAAGAAGCGGATCCTGGAAAAAATGGCTGCCAAATATGATGAAGCCCTTGACGATGCACTCTATGGGATGAAGGATGCGGAGAAAAGAAAAATCCGTGTCAGTTTTTTGATTACAAGGAAAGAGGAAAGACTGGATGAAATAAAGAAAGCAGCCAGGACATCGGTCAATCGTTATATGAAGAAGTATCCGGAAGTGGATGTATGGTCAATCTATCAGCAGCTTTTTGAAGAGGAGACCTTTCCAACCATTTATGCGGAAGAATGTACGGAATGGGAGCAAATGAGAAAGAATACGAGAGAGGTGCACCTATCCGGGAAGCTTTGTGCAGAGGATTTAGCGCCTCTGTTGTATTTGAAGACCTTTATCACAGGGCTTGATCCTGACGATCGTGCAAAGAAAGTGGTCATTGACGAAGCACAGGATTATAGTTTTATGGAAATTTTCAGTTTGAGAAAGGCTTTTCAAACGGATTTGTTCACCATAGTAGGAGACTTAGCGCAAGGCATTTATCATTACCGTGGAGTAGAGAATTGGGAAACACTGCAAAACGATATTTTTCCGACAGCCAACTACCTCACTTTGCAAAAGACGTACCGGACGACAATTGAAATTATGAACTTAGCTAATCGGCTTTTGGACGATATGCCAGATGCACTTCCGAAAGCAGAACCTGTGGTCCGACATGGGGATATGCCTACTTTTCTTTCCAGAGAGGAGTATCGGAAGGAACGCCTTCATGATCTGATCCATGACTTGGTCAGAAAAGGTATGAACAGCTTCGCTTTTGTCACAAAAACAAAACAGGAGGCGGAGAAGCTGGCCCATGAACTTCCTTCCTTCGAGATTATGGAAGAGAACACGGACGAATTGGGGGACCGGGTCATTCTCCCTGCCTACCTTGCCAAAGGACTGGAGTTTGATGTTGTTTTTCTCTATTGTGACAAACACGCTTATGAAAAAAATGAACTGGATCTGAAAATGCTCTATGTAGCTATGACGAGACCCCTCCATCGTCTTTATATGTTAGGCAGGCAGCCTGATGATTTTCTCCTAACTGACAAGGATGGACTTTGGACTTGATGATGTTTCCATACTAAGGCGCAGGTAGCGATTGATACCCGTAGAAGGACAAAAAAAGTACATGAAAGGAACCCCATGTGATAAAGGCGAACCTTTTTCACATGGGTTTTTTATCTTTATTCGGAAATCCCATAGCGCAGAAGTTTAAAGGATACGTCAAAATCAACTTCAAGGCTTGGGATTTGTTGGCGCCAATTTTCTTTTGTCACTCGATTTGTTCGGTTTTGGGTGTTATATTTAGCCCCAAAACCGACCGGGTCCACTTGATGTTCAATCAGAATCTGCAACGTTTCTTGAAGGTGTTCTTTTACTTCATTCTCAATTTGTTTTTCCAACGCTTCTACAGCTTCTCTATTATTCAAGTCGATATCCTGCGTGATTTCCAACAAACGACCTTCCATCTTCAGTGTGAATGATTGTTTGGTCGGATCTCCTTTTGATGGATGGATGTCATGTTCTGAACTTAGCTCATGTATCGAAACATGCAGGGCGCCTTCGCCTGGCTTGTCGATGCTTTCCTTCTTGTGGTATTTCTTTAGTGCATCATCTGCCAGTTGGACTTGAAATTGCCCATGGTCGAACTGTTGTTTCATCAACATGATATAGAATGTATTTTCATGAGAAGTTGTATGGACGTAGCGGTCATCCTGGAATAAACTGATCCCATTTATCACTGCTTTATTATCTTCAAGTGTAAGAGATGGGAGGATGGGATCTTTGCCGGTATCATAATAGTCATGCAGGAAGCTGGTCAGTACAGCATTGGGGATGGCTTCTTCGCTAATGCTTTTTTTAATAAGTTCCTGAATGTAATTCCCCGTATTGGGCCGATCTTCGTCATTTTCTGATTTTAACAGTTCTTCTGAGGGGACGGCACTTGTAGCTAAATAACCCATGTCCGATATGGCCGCATCTCTTTGAAGGGTGTCCATGTACTTCATCATTCCTCGTTTAGCAAGCTCATCTTCGAATATTTCAAGTCTCACTTGACCGGATACGAGTTGATGACTTGTAAGCCGGCTTGTGGCAAAACGGATCCCCTTCGATGTATCTGCTACCCCTGTAACGACCTGTGATGTGCTCGCTTGATCCGTGTCGAACTGGTACATGACGAGGGTGCCCCGGATTCGTTGGTCTTCAGTCAAATCATATCCAACAGCTGTAATAATTCCTAATGTTTCAATGTAAGACTTCGGGATACACCCAACAAGTAGGAAAACGATGATAAGAATGGAGGACCATTTCATGAAGCATTCCTCTTTTTCATTAATTTTTTTAATAGAACCACCACGTAAATCAACAATGGATAGACAAAAACAATCCAAAATCCAATCTGCCCCGTCCAGTTGGTTAGCTCGTTGAGGGAGACCCTTCTTTCAGCCGTTATGGAAGTAAGAAATAAGAGAAAGGCCAATCCATAGAGCGTTGGTTTCTTAGGAGCATTGAACAATCGCTTCAAGGAATGGACAATCATCCATCCAAATAATACGATATTCGGGATGATCACCATCATCCATAAAGCAACGGCAATAAAATCAAACCGTTCCAAAACGGAGAAACTAATGATTTTGAACAAGGATAAAGTTGCCCATACGGTCGATTTTAACTGATCAGGGCTGAAATAACCGATAGAAACAACAGTCACTAAAAGAATTAGGAATGTCGTAAAAAAGACGCCCGCGTGTGCAGGTAATGCCGCTCTTTTTTTATCTTGGATAAATGGATAAACGAAAAGGAGAATCTCAAGTCCAAGCACGGTAAAGGTGACTTGCTGCACCCCTTTTAGTAAATCTGGGGCAGGCGTCTGAAACACTGGTAAAAAATGTTCCCAATCCATGTAGGTGATCGGTTTATAGATCGTAAAGACAAGCCAGATGGTAAGAAAGAAAAAGACGACGCTCGTACCTACCACTACTCTAAATCCGCCTAGAATACTATAAACCATGAGAGAGAGTAAAAAGAGAGCCATAAGCCAGATCGGCATCTCTGGAAAGACAAACACTTGTACCACTTCAATGTAATTTTTGATCACCGTCAAAAGGAGAAGAAAAATATAGAGCACATAAACGGTTCCCAGTGCTTTCCCAAGCCATACGCCAAACAAGTCTTGTTGAATTCCGAGGATGTCGGCATTCTCATAAGACTTTAAAATTTGCAGCATGATGAAAACAATGAAATGAAGGTAAAGACCCGCGACTAATACGGAAACCCAGGCATCCACCCCCGCTTCACGCACAAGGATTCTGGGCACTCCCATTAATCCCGCTCCAATTTGAGAGGTGTGAATGATAAAGAAAAGATAGAAAGCTTGAACGGTATGATCAGGATGGAAAGGAATATTCGTCTTCATAGACGGTCCACATCATTTCGTTCCGTCGCTTTTGATTCACTGTATCTGGATTCGTCTTTGGTCATCAGGGATTTCGGACGTTCTGCATTTTTTTGAAAAGGTACTCGGAAAATGGATTCATTGAAGTCACTCCACTGTAAAGGGTAAATAGGGGACAAGTATGGACGTCCCAATGATTTTTGCTTTAATAAGTGGATGACCAGAAAAGATAAGGCAAATACAATGCCGATGATTCCCCAGGCACCCGCCAGAAGGATCATGGGAAAGCGGATGATCCGGATGGCTGTTCCCATTAAATAACTTGGGGCGGTGAAAGAGGCCAAGGCACTAAGAGCAATAATTATAATGAGGATGTTGCTTGTGAATCCAGCTTCTACAGCCGCCTGACCGAGAACGATACCGCCAACGATACCCATTGTCTGACCGACCTTCGTAGGTAAGCGGGCTCCTGCTTCCCGCAGCAATTCAATCAAAATCTCAAGTAAAAGCGCTTCTAAAACAGGAGGGAAGGGAACCGTCGACCTGGATTGTCCTAACGATACTAGCAGTGTGCTTGGGATGATTTCATAGTGAAACGTCAGTGCAGCTACATACATAGGTGTCAAAATGATGGACAGAGCCATAGATATGAAACGAAGCAACCTTATAAAACTCCCCATATTCCAACGCATATACAAATCTTCCGTCGACTCAAAAAAGCTGAAAAGATTCATGGGGCCAATCAACATGGTTGGGCTTTTATCGACCATCACCCCTACACGCCCTTTAGAAATGGCGTTGCAAAAGCGATCCGGCAGTTCCGTGAAAATCAACTGAGGGAAAACCGTACTGGATGAGTCTTCAATCAATTGTCCAAGAACGCTCGTGTCTTCTACTTCAGAGACTTGTAGATCTTTAATCCGTTGCCTCATGGTATCGACATTTTCTGTATTGGCGAGAGATTTCAAGTACACGATTCGTATTTCAGATTGGATTCGTTCACCAACAATTAATTTTTCTGTAACAAGATCTGGGGTATCTAAACGCCAACGTATGACATTTAGGTTTGTCATAAGGGATTCAGTAAACGAAACCTGAGGGCCGAAGACCAGTGACTCTGTTTCTGCTTGGTTTAAGGAACGGTGCTCTTGCTGAGGCAGTGCGAAGAGTGTCGCTTCCTTTTCACCTTCTATATAAATGCAGACACTTCCATGAATCATCTGCTCAATAATTGCATCCATCTTTTTCTCTTGTTTCGTCGAAGCCATAGGGATTTTATTTATCAAGTCATCATTTGTCCAGGGGCGGGAGGACTTTGTGATGACTTCTAAAATTTCGTCTTCCAGTTGTTCTTTATTTACTTGATAGTGAATGAATTGGACACTGATCCATTGGCCTTCATGATTAAACACTTTCTGGACGAGGTCCGGACTTTGATTAAGCAAATCCTTGGACGACGACAAATATTCTTCTTTCTTCATCGGTAGTTGGAGAGACATATAAGAACCCCCTTTCTCTTCTTCTCTAAGTAGAATTAGTATGTGGAAAATAGGAGACATTATGAAGGAGGTTCGATACTTCTGTATTTGGAACAGAGCAGTAGGATGAAAGAGACCTTGATATCCCGAGAATGCTAATAACTTAGGAAGCATCAACTTTTTACAGAACGGTTAAATAGAGGTGAAGAGTATGAATTTGCAATTGATTGAAGTGTACATTCCTGATCAACACTTCGATTCGATCAATGAGAAGTTACAAAAGTATGACCATCGTTCGTATTGGGTTTCAAGTGAATCAGAAGAGCGGATGCTCGTACGAATCCTCGTCCAGAAAAATGAAGTAGAAGAGATTCTCAACTATTTAGAGGAAGTTTCCAATGTAGTTGAAGGGTTTGAGACATTGCTTATCCCTGTGCAAACCTACATTTCCAAGGAGACCATACATGAAGAAACCAAAGAACAAGAAGAAAAGGAAGACAACGAAGAGGAAAAATCCCGCCTTCTTCGGGCGAGTCGGCATGAATTGATGAATGCTGCTGAAAAAAACGGCCACATTACAATGAATTATTCCTTACTTATCTTATTATCAGCGATTGTAGCTACTGTTGGTATCATAAAAGATAGTGAAGCGGTTGTCATAGGGGCTATGGTTATTGCTCCCATGATTGGTCCGGTGATATCGGTTGCTTTTTTTGCGATTCTTGGTGATTACAAAGGGCTTGGACAATCAGCTGTTAGTTCTTTGTATGGAGTAGCAATCGTTTTGTTGATATCCATAGCCTTTGGGTATTTTACTGATGTCGGAATGGAGAACGCTCAATACCTGGATCGGACAAAGGTTACCTTGATAGACATTCCATTAGGAGTGGCGTCTGGAGCTGCTGGAGCGCTTGCTTTTTTAAATCGTTTGTCAGGGAACTTGGTGGGGGTTATGGTAGCTGTAGCTTTGCTTCCGCCATCGGTCGCGATGGGGATGTCAATCGGAGATGGATCGATGGCAGCGGCGTACGGGGCATTCTTATTAGTTACGGTGAACATCATGTCCATCCTGCTGGCTGCTGTATCCATCTTTTCGCTTAGCGGAATCCGCCCTGTCCGCTGGGATGAGGTTCAACGAGCAAATGTCTCCCGCCCCCTCTCCATCGTATTCGTCATCATCATTGTCCTCATCCTAACTATCGTTATCCTGGAAGGCCAGAACATTATCTAACCATCGCTCCCTATAGTTGAAGACTCAGTATCGAGATGTTACAGGGTTCGTTGCTTGAGGTGAGCGCCAGGGGTGGCTGGGAAGCTACTCGCTTTCCTGCGGGGATGACGGAGAGCCTCCTCGAGCTAAAGCTCTGCGGGGTCTCTCCAGCCAATCCATTCCCGCGGGAGTCTCACAGCTTCCCAACCACCCCATTTGTTTAAGAGAGAAACGAACCCCTATACTGAGAATGATTGTCTCTTACTTTTCTCTCCTAAGTAGGCATAAAGCGCTCTATTTCAATCGTTAAGTTCTGGCTGTCCATAGTAGAGAAGTTTATATGATCCACTTCCCTCAGTCATATGACCTAACATTTTATAGGTGGTTTCGAGAATCTTCCTTGGTAAAGGGGCGGAGGGGAATGGCGAGACTCCTGCGGGAAAAAGTGCAGGGTGAGACCCCACAGGACGCAGTCCGAGTTATCATGAACGAAACTAGCCCCTTACTCGTAAAATCGTAGGTTGAGTTGGGTAGACTGTTTACTGTTAAAAACACTACCTAAATCAGAGCTACATTACGGAAGGAGCTAGTTACTATGAAGGATACCATTAAATACGTAGGTTTAGACGTATCAAAAGAAAAAATTGCTGTTGCTATTGCGGAGGAAGGTAGAGAGAATCCGAGGTATTTTGGAGTTATTCCTCACACCCCAGTAGGAATAAGAAACTTAGTGAAAAAACTCGGAGATCCCTCCACCTTGCGTTTCTGCTATGAGGCTGGACCTACTGGATACCCATTGTACAGGCAGTTTCTTGCCTTAGGACTTCATTGTGAGGTTATTGCTCCGTCTCTAATACCCCAAAGGCCAGGGGAACGTATTAAAACCGATCGACGAGATTCCATCCGCCTCGCTCAATTATACCGAGCTGGTGAGTTAACTTCGATTTATGTTCCTACCCACGAAGACGAAGCTCTTCGTGATCTTGTGAGAGCTCGCGAAGATGCGAAAGAAGACGAGTTAAGGGCTAAACACCGTTTGACCAAGTTCTTACTTCGCCATTCCATTCAACCACCTAGCGGAGTAAACGCATGGACAAAGAAATATCGGGAATGGCTAAATGCGCTTAAGCTTGAAAATTCTTTATTACGTTGCGTCTTTCAAGAATATTACCACCATCTTCAAGAAATTGAACAGCGTATTAAACGCTTTGAAGAAGAAATTCATATCCAAGCGGCGGAAGGCATTCATGCACCTACGATTCAAGCTCTCCAATCCTTAAGGGGAATAGCTCAGATTACGGCTGTAAGTCTTGTCGCTGAGATTGGTTCCTTTAAACGCTTTTCAACCGCTAAACATTTCATGGGGTATGTAGGGTTGATTCCGAGCGAATCGTCGAGTGGGGAAAATCGTAAACAAGGAAGTATCACGAAAACAGGAAATCGTCATGTGAGGCGTTTATTGATTGAGTCTTCTTGGAGTTATCGACACCAACCGGCTGTAAAAGGAGATTTGAAAAAACGACAAAAAGGACAGCCGGCCAATATTCTGTCGATCTCTTGGAAAGCCCAACACAGACTTCACAATAAATACTTTCGTTTATTATCTAGAGGAAAAGAACAGGGGAAAACAATCACCGCCGTAGCCAGAGAATTGGCAGGATTTATTTGGGCTGTGACTCAAGAATTAGATGAAGAAATCTGCCATTAAGCACTGAGATATAAAAAGATGAAACGTAAGTCTCTTACCCATAGATTTATGAGATTAGGGCTCGAAGGCAAAGAAGAACACCGGAAAGGAAAACCCACGTGCCTCCTTTGTGCTATATCTACTCAGATTAACGCACGTTCCGAGTTAGTGGAAACGTCCTTTATACGGAAAGATAAAATGTGAAAACCCACGAATATCAGAATGCTAACCGCAGCTGAGTTTTTGCCTTCGTGCCGTGCCCTCATCGTCTAACGAAAAGGAGGAAAGTATCTTCTTAAGCTTGAAAATAGAGTCTCATCCCTTGGAGTGACAGTCAAGGAAAGCACTTGACAGCCACTCCAAGGGATGAGAAGGAATCAGTAAGCTAAAGAAGGACCCACTGTGTCTTATCAAGACAAAAATCCACCATTGATAAAGAAGCTAAAAACAGCTTCTCTTCTTTAAAGCGTCTTATTTTAATCCAACGATAAATGTAGTAGGGGTATCTTGACAGTTTCGTTCATATCAGGAGGCTCACCGCACTCCCGCGGAAAGCGAGCTAT